>NZ_LIRO01000045.1:0-105537 GCF_002742025.1 Limnothrix sp. PR1529 | reverse complement strand
AATCAGGGTTTTGCCCCCCACCAGCCCGCGCAACCATTGGGCCAAGGCCCGCTGCTCCGACTCCGGCAGACAGTTGGGAATCGACAGGGCCGCCGCCGTCACCGATTCCAAATTGTCCAAAATCAAGGCATAGCGGCGCGATCGCAACAGTTGGGTCAGCTTGGCCAACCGCGCCGCCAAGGGCCATGACTGGAACTGCAACCACCCCTCGGGATCGAGTTGCTGAAAAAGGCTGGCGGCGATTTCCTCCAGGCTGTGGGCCCGCTCGTCATAGCCAAAATAGAACGATCGCTCAATCAGCCCCGTCCGCTGCCACCAGTCCCGCAAGTAGCGCAGCAGGGTGGTTTTGCCCGTGCCGCCCATCCCCTGCAACAACAGGGCGTTGCGCTCCGGCTGTAACAACCGCCGCTCCAGTTCCAAAATGTCCGTGTCCCGTCCCACAAAGCCATAGGTCGGTGGCTCAAAGCGATCGCGCTCCGCCTCCGCCGTCCACCGGGCCGCCTCTTCATCGGCAGTCAGGGGCCGCAAATTCAAATTCACCGTGCCGCCGCTGTAGACCACCGGCAACAGCCAATCCTCCAGCTCGATCGGCATGTTGAACCGGCCGGGACGGGTTTTGGTTTGCCACAGCTCCCGCCGCCCCAACCGAATCGCCTCCATCACCGGCTGCTCCGTAAACAACGCCTGATAGAACCGCGTCATCATCAGTTCCGCCGCCCGCACCATCACCGAATAGCGCATAGCCACGATCGCCTGCATCCCCGCCTCCAGCAACTTGGCCCCCAGGCTGGTTTCCGCCGCCGGCCCCTCGCCGTCGCTGATCTGCTTGGCGGACTGGCAAGCATTCAAAATGCAAAGGGGAATTTGCCGCGTTTGCAGCAGGTCTGCCACTTCCGCCGCTTCCACCAAAATCGACTGGCCGGCCGCTTCCCCTTCAAAGCTCAAAAACGCCCGATAGCCCTCATATTCGGGTAAATCCCCCAAACCATAGCCGCGCCGAAAGGTTTGGCCGCTGGCTTGGGCGGGGCGATCGAGCAGTTTGCTGGCTTGGTTGTATGTCAGCACCGACCCATGCAGATCGAAGTGAACGGCGTGATAGAAACCGGGGCCGACGGCTTGCAAGTGGCGTTCGAGCGCTTCCCAAGTGCCGGGCCGCAACAGCGCCACCTTCACGGGCAACTGAGCATTGGCGATCGCCTCCACCAGGGGCCGGGAAATCGTCCGGTAGTTCACATCCCGACTCCAGCCGGGCCGCGCCGTCACCACCAACAAATTCAGCCACCCGGACGGCTGCACCCGGGCCGGATTGGCAACCGATCGCTTCGGATCGCGCCGCACGATCGGGGTCATCAGTGACAGCGGTTCCGACAACTCCGGATCGCGCAGGGCTTCCCAATGCCACCCCTGAAATTCCGGCGAGCCGAGGATTTCGATCGTCACCGCGCCCCCCTCAAAGCAGTGCGATCGCCTCAGTTCCCGATAGTCCGCGTAGGCATCGGGGTTCGCTTTCAGCAGTTGCTCGAACAGCTCTTGACCGTATTGAGCGATCGCCGCCCGAGCGCGATCGGCCCGCTCCCGATCGAGTGTCGGGAACTGATACCACTCCTCAAAGAAAAATTCCAGATCCGCTTCTTCGTCGTTCTGAAAAGGGTTCCGCAACGTGACGGGATAGGCGCGGCCGGTGTTGAGATCCTGGGCGATCGTGACTTCAGCGGTGAATCCATCAACGGTGGCGGCAGTTTCGCGGATCTGAATAGTCGGCATAGGTGGGGCGATCGGGCCAGCAACTCCGCCCATCCTAACAACCTCACCAAGGCACTAGCCGATCGTGAGGGGCAAGATCGGTAGGTTGGGTTGAGGCACGAGACCCAACACAATCAATACGCTATTTTCTGAAACTAATCGATCGTATGGTCTAGATCTTGCGTTGGGTTTCGCGAGGCTCAACCCAACCTACTCGACTACTCAACTAAAATAGGGTCATGCCTGCTAAAGATCTCTATCACCAAACTGTTTGCAATGCCCTAATTGATGATGGCTGGACGATTACGGATGATCCCTTGATTCTAAAAATTGGTGCGCGATCGGTGTTTGTCGATTTGGGTGCAGAACGTCTGATTGCGGCTGAACGCGGTTCCGAAAAGATTGCGATCGAGATTAAAAGCTTTCTCAGCGCCTCTCTTGTCAGCGATCTCGAAAATGCCTGGGGACAGTTTTTTATGTATGCTCGCGCTCTAGAGAAACGCGAACCCGATCGGATTCTGTATTTGGCCGTGACTCAAGAAACTTTTAATACGATTTTTCAAGAGCCGATCGGTCAACTTTTATTAGAAGAACCGGGTTTTCATTTGGTTGTTTTTGATGCAAAAACGGAGAAAATTGCAGAATGGAAGCCTTAGAAGTCAAGACAGCTCCTAAACTCGATCAATGGCGATCGCTCCTAGAAAAAATCCTTAGTGATTATGCCAAGTTGCCCTATCGCTATGGAGATGTGACGACCTATTTGGTGGTTGACCAAGATCGCAATCATTTCCTGCTCATGCAAGAAGGCTGGGAAGAGAATCGACGAGTGCATGGCTGCCTAGTTCATGCCGAAATTCGGAACCAAAAAATCTGGATTCACTACGATGGCATTGAAGGCGGAATTGCCAATGAGCTAACAGAGTTGGGAGTTCCGAAAGATCACATCGTCTTGGCTTTCCATGCTCCCACCGTTCGGCAATATACGGGCTACGCGATCGATTAATTCCAGCAAGAATTAGCGGTGGCCGCGTTGGGTTTCGCACTGCTCAACCCAACCTACTTGACCTATTGGTGGTGAAGAAATAGACCGGCTATGATTCAGGTTTGGGTTCGGTGTACTCACAAAAAACATTCAGACCGATCTTGAGCAAATACAACACCACAATTGTGGAAATCGCTGGGTCGATCGGTAAGCCCGCCGCTGTGGTCACTGACACAATTAAGCCCGTTAACAGGGGCGCGCTGCCGGGATTTTTGGTGTATTCCTGAAACTGGGCGCGCACACCTTCATTGCCGCAGAGTTCTTTTCGCAAGACTTTTAAAAGGGTTTCCCACAGTTTTTGACCGCGCCCAAAGGTGCTAGGGGTTTCTAACTGATTCCAGAGGGTTTCAACGGCGCTGATCAGGTCGCCATCGTGTTGATCGAGGGCATCGATCGCCCGCAGACCGGGGCCATATTCGGCCAGCAGGGTTTGGTAGTCTTGGCGCTCGGCGGGGCTGAGGGTCGCGGTCATGGGGCTAGTCGGTGTCGGGGCAATGGGTCGATCGTAGCAAAGGTCGTGGGGGCGATCGCGGCGGGCCGTGGAATCATAGACAGTAGTGTTTAGCCCCTGCCCGATCGCATGAGTCTGCTGTCTCTGAAGAATGCCCACAAGGATTTTGGAATCAAAGAAATTCTGCGGGATGGAACCTTTAGCATTGAGCCGACGGACAAAATTGGCTTGATTGGCACCAATGGTTCGGGCAAGTCCACGCTGCTGAAGATGCTGGCGGGGCTGGAACCGATCGACCGGGGCGATCGACTGGTGAACCCCAACTATCGGCTGGTCTATTTGCCCCAGGATCCACCGCTAGACCCCGATCGCACGGTGCTGGAGCAGGTGTTTGCCGACAGTGGCGAGCAAATGGCGCTGGTGCGGGAATACGAGGACTTGTCCCACCGGCTGGGCCACACTACGGGGCCGGAGTTGGATTTGGTGATGGCGCAGTTGGCCAGCCTGGGCGACAAGATGGCGGCGGCGGGCGCTTGGGAATTGGAAACCCAAGCAAAAATTGTGCTGTCCCAGTTAGGAATCGAGGATTTCGAAGCGAAGGTGGGGACGCTTTCCGGGGGCTATCGGAAGCGAATTGCGTTGGCGGCGGCGTTGTTGGCCCAGCCGGATTTGTTGTTAATGGATGAGCCAACAAACCATCTAGACGCGGACTCGGTGAACTGGTTGCAAGATTATTTGCGCCAACAGTTTCGCGGGGCGTTGTTGTTGGTGACGCACGATCGCTACTTTCTCGATCGGGTGACGAATCGGATCTTGGAACTCGATCGCGGTGATCTGTTCAGCTATGCCGGTAATTATGGCTATTACCTAGAGAAAAAGGCAGAAGCGGAAACGGCAGAAAATAGCCGCCAGCGGAAATTTCAAGGGGTATTGCGGCGGGAGCTGGAGTGGCTGAAGAAGGGGCCAAAGGCTCGCAGTACCAAGCAGAAGGCGCGGATTGATCGGATCCAAGATATGCGCGAAACGGAATTCAAAGCCAGTTCGGGCAAGGTGGAAATTGCCACGGCGGGCCGGCGGATCGGTAAGAAGGTGATCGAGCTGGAGAATTTGACCTATGAAGTGGGCGATCGGGTCTTGATTCGCGATTTCACCTATCAATTTTTGCCGGACGATCGCGTGGGAATCATCGGCGGTAATGGGGTGGGTAAATCAACGCTGATGAACCTGATCATGGGCAAGTTGGAACCCACAGCGGGCCAGGTCGATCGGGGCAGCACGATCCAAATTGGCTATTTTGATCAGCACTCCGATGACTTGTCTGATAAGGGTGATATGCGAGTGCTGAATTACCTGAAGGAAACGGCGGAACTGGTGAAGACCGCCGACGGGCAAATCATCACCGCCTCGCAAATGTTGGAGCGGTTTCTGTTTCCGCCCGATCAACAATATGCGCCGATCAGCAAACTTTCGGGCGGCGAACGGCGGCGCTTATTCCTGTTGAAGGTGTTGCTGGAAGCGCCGAATGTGCTGATTTTGGATGAGCCGACCAACGATGTGGATGTTCAGACCTTGGCGGTGTTGGAAGAATATTTGGAGGAGTTTAATGGCTGCGTGATTGTGGTGTCGCACGATCGCTATTTTCTCGATCGCACCGTTGAGAAAATCTTTGCCTTTGAGCAAGCCGGTCAGATTCGCCAATATCCCGGTAACTATTCGGTGTATTTGGATTTGCGATCGCCCGATGTGTCTAGCGATGCCCCCGAGAAAAACGGGCGATCGGCTGAGAAGAAGGCTAGTGCTGCAAACACGCCAGAGCTGGATCAAAGTAGTGCGCCTAAGGGGCGATCGCGCAAATTGTCCTACAAAGAAAAGCGTGAACTGGAACATTTGGAAACCCATTTACCCCAGTGGGAAGAGGAAAAAGCGACCATTGAAAAGCGCCTCTATGAAAATCCCCCCAGTGGCTACAGCGAGGTCGAGAAATTATCGCAAAAGCTGGCAGATCTCAGTCACCAAATTGATCAAGGAACCGAGCGTTGGCTTGAATTATCTGAGCTAGCCGAATCCTAGGGTTTAAAACTTTCGGGCTGATCGCTGCTTTACGGCTCGATCGGCCCGAAGCGATCGAACGGGTAGATCCGAAACAGCATTTTGGCTTGGATGTCTTCGGGAGCGAGCAAGATATAGTCAACGCGATTATCAATTTGCCGAATCGCCAAGTAGCGATCGCCTGGTAATCGTTTGGGCTGCAAGTCTTTGGCAAATTTCAGCGCGGAATAGCGATCGCCATAGGCAACATCATTGACCAGCAATTTGCCTTGCTTCACGGCAATTGTTTCGCCCGGAAGCCCAATGATTTGAGCAGTGTCATACCTATAAAAAAAACGATTCTTCTGATCTAAGGATCGCATCCAGGCACGAACCAAGTCGCTTCGCTTTTTGGATTGAAATCTATAAAAGATTTGATCTTGCCAAATCACATCCTGTGGCTGAATTAGAAAGTAATTGTTTTGGCTGAGACTTAACTCAAGGCTCGATGCGCTGACTCCAAGGAGTGACAGACCAACTGTGGCAATTAGTGCAGTTTGCCATCGAGGACGAGTAGGCATTTCCACAATGGGCTGACGAGGGAAGGGGTGAGCAATGCGTTCTCGAAGCAGGTCATGGTAGAAGCGAAATTGACCACCGGAGCGCTTTAGCAACTGCAAGTCATCGGCCACAAAAACCAGAAACTCTCCATAGTTGCGGGGAATGGCCTGTTGACGCTCCAGCAGCCAGCGCAAGCAACCATGTTGCACTAATACATAGCCATCAGCAATGTAAAAACCAAACAATGCAGCCAATCCGGTAGCAAAAATCAGACCAGCAGCCAAGCCAAAATTGGTGTTATCAAGGTTCAGGTTAGAGAGATCAAGCGCAGAACTGGTATACCTAGACCAAATCAAAGAAAACCACAGCACTAGGCAACCGGGCCAAGATATGAATCCCAGGATGAGGGCGCTACGGATGCCTTGAATCATTCCCTCATTAGGGCGAGTGCGGCGACGCACTCGACCCCCTCTCAGCCCCAAAATCAGCCCAAAAATCAGCCCAACAATCAGCCCAAAAATCAGCCCAACAATCAGCCCAACAATCAGCCCAACAATCAGCCCAACAATCAGCCCATAAATCAGCCCTTGCCTCAAAGCAGATCGAATATTTTGAGGAGAAAGGTCAATGCTTTCGGTTGGCTGAATTGCGTCCGATTCAAAAATCAGCCCAAAAATCAGGCGATATCGGCGCATACTGCGCCGATCACCCAATAAGTCCGGCTGTATATATTCGATCAAAAATTCTGTTTGGTTGCGATCGCGCATCGATCGCGCCAACCATTCCAAATAACGGCGCGTATCGGCTGGCTTGTATTTGGGATGAGCAACGCTATGCAACTTCGCCTCAAAATAATCATCCAGCAGGCGATCTCGACAATCGAGATAATGGGTTTCTAAATCATGTGAATTTCGTGGCAGTTCCAGTTGCCATTTCCCCGGCTGGTCATAAGCCGCCACCATCAAATCCAACAACAACGGCGACTCCGCCAACTTCCGAAACCCAGCGCGATCTTGCTGGATTTCTGCCCACAAAAAATCCCGCTCACAGTCATGCAAATGGGCGCGAATGGTTGCCTCATCCAACGGCTGCAACTCAATCCGCTTGTTGAGCCGCTCCTCCAGGGTCACGTTCTCCGCCGCCACCACCGCTTCATACTCTGCTCGCCGACAGCAGACCACCACCCCCGCCAACTTCAGCGACTGCGACACCCACTCATTAATCGCCACCATCGCCGCGCCCTGGCGATCCTTTAGCTCATCCAACCCATCCAACAGCGGCAGCAGTTGCCCAGTGGCCAGCCAGTCCGCCACCTGCGCGGCCGGCAGCGGCCGATAGCGTTCCGCCACCTCCGCCACAACCCAATCGGTCAGCGACTCGCCCGCCCGCCAAGCCGACAACTCCAAAATCACCGGAATCGGTTCCCGATCGTCCTCGATCGCCCGTTGCACCAATCGATTCGCCAACGCCACCAGCAGCGTGGTTTTGCCCGCCCCCGGCTCCCCCAAAATCAACACCTGCCGCTGGGCTTCATCAAACGCTGTGAGCAAGTCATTCAGTCCTGATAGTGATCGCTCCTGCCCCAATCCCAACAACTTGTAGACCAAGGGCCTTGATCGCGGCGGCTCCAAAGGCACAGGGGCAGCCGAGTTCCCTAATACCGAGTCCCTTTCCCTCTGGCCATATTCCTCCCTCAGCACCCCCAACAACTCCGATCGGCGATCGTGCGCCGTGACGACAGCCTTGGGCCCCCGAAAGAAAATCGCCAGCGTCGCTACACCGACGATCGCACCCCCGATCGTCAAAGCTTGGCAGAGCTGCGAATTCGGTTGCTCTTGCGACAACAACACGCCAGCCAAGAGGGCAGGAATTCCGTTCAGAATCGCCATGCCAATCACGGCCAACTTGCGACGCATCGCCGCCGATGGATCAAACTGGGCCGGCAAAATCAGCCCCGTGTTGATCCCCAACAACAACGTCACTGCCGCCAACCACCATTTCTCGGGCGAGAGAATCGATCCAAAATCCATCACAAGCCCCACATCGCCCCGCGCGCCACACTTGCGAGAATTCTAGCCCGATCGCTTCAGAGTCGCACCTAACGTGATTGCCTGGATGATCCAATCGATACCAAGCAAGCTCAAATAAAATCAACAAATTGAAGCAAGTCAATCAACTAAAATCAAATGGCAAATTAATAATTGCAATACTTTATAGTAATAGGCTCCTGATTTTTCTTGACTGCTGATGATGTAAATACTTTGATTCTATAAATAGTCTGCCTCCGACTTTTGAATAGCAGCCATCTTCTTACCTAAAACCAATTAAAATTCAGCAGTCCAAAATTGTTATAGTAAGCAGAGATTTGCTGCCGTTTTGGAAAGATCACCAACCATGGTTTTTGCACCGTCGCTATCGGCTACTCGCCCCGATTGGGAGGCGATCGCCCGGGAATTTGTGAACGCCTTGGGCGATCGGGCTGTGATTCGCCGCAAAGATGAACTGCTGACCTACGAATGCGACGGGTTAACCAGCTATCGCCATCGGCCGGCGCTGGTGGTGTTGCCGCGCACCACGGAGCAGGTGGCGGCGGCGGTCAAGCTTTGCAACCGGTTTCGCGTGCCTTTTGTGGCGCGGGGGGCGGGCACGGGCCTCTCCGGCGGCGCACTCCCGATCGAAGATTCGGTGCTGATTGTCACGGCGCTGATGAAACAAATCCTGAAGGTGGATTTGGACAATCAACGGGTGGTGGTGCAACCGGGGGTGATTAACAATTGGGTGACGCAGGCGGTGAGCGGTGCAGGATTTTATTATGCGCCCGATCCATCGAGTCAAATTATCTGCTCGATCGGGGGAAATGTAGCAGAAAATTCCGGCGGGGTTCACTGCCTCAAATATGGCGTAACCACCAACCATGTTTTGGGTCTGAAATTGGTGTTGCCCGATGGGGAAATTGTGGAAGTGGGCAGCGCCGTTCCAGAAATGCCCGGTTACGATTTGACGGGGATCTTTGTCGGTTCCGAAGGCACGTTAGGCATTGCCACAGAAGTGACCTTACGAATTTTGAAAACCGCCGATGAAATTGCTGTTTTGCTAGCGGATTTCACCAGTATGGACGCGGCGGCCAAGAGTGTGGCTGACATCATTGCCGCCAAGATTATTCCTGGTGGCATGGAAATCATGGATAACCTCAGTATCAATGCGGTGGAGGATGTGGCCAAAACCAATTGCTATCCCCGAGATGCGGAGGCGATTCTATTGGTTGAGTTAGACGGTTTGGCGGTGGAAGTGGAAGCCAATACCGATCGCGTGGCCCAAATTTGTCGGGAGAATGGGGCGCGAAATATTGCGATCGCCACAGATCCCCAAGAACGCTTAAAACTCTGGAAAGGTCGTAAGTCCGCCTTTGCCGCTGCTGGCCATGTCAGCCCCGATTACTATGTGCAGGATGGTGTAGTACCGCGCGGCAAATTGGTTTGGATTTTGCAAGAAATTGCCAAACTGAGTGAGGAATACGGCTATAAAGTTGCCAACGTATTCCATGCGGGTGATGGCAATTTGCACCCATTGGTTTTATACGATAAGTCTGTGCCGGGACAACTGGAAGCGGTGGAGGAAATGGGCGGCGAAATCCTCAAGCGCTGTGTGCAAGCGGGCGGCACAATCTCCGGCGAGCATGGCATTGGTGCTGAGAAGCGCTGTTATATGCCCGATATGTTTTCGGCGGCGGATCTGGAGACGATGCAATGGCTACGATCGGCCTTTGATCCCTTGCGCTTAGCCAATCCCGACAAGGTATTTCCCACACCAAAAACCTGTGGGGAAGCGGCGAATGCTCAGGCTCCAGCGCAGCGATTGGTTGAGGGAGTCGATCGCTTCTAAATACCCATCTCTAAAGAGCCATCCGGCCGGGAATCCATGAGCGGGGCAGAGATGGGGCGATCGAGCAATCTTGAATCAAGAACTCGATCGCCCGTTATCCCACCGCTTGCTCATCACTCATTGGCGCGATCGGGACTCATGACCTGGGGTTTCACCTGCAATGACAGGTTTTGACCGTTGCGATTGATGGCAAAGGTGAGAGGACGGGTTATGCCCGTGGCTTCCACCATTTGCTGCACTTCGCTGGGATCTTCCACCACCTTGCCATCAATCTGAAACACCGTGTCTCCGGGGCGCAAACCCGCCTCCGCAGCGGGCGATCGGGGCATCACTTGCACAATCAGCACCCCCGCATCCAGTTCGATTTTGGCGTTGCTGTTCGGGTCTTCGTTGATCTGCTGCTTCAGTTCGGGCGTGAGCTTCACCATCCGCACCCCCACGAAGGCGTGATCTGCCCGGCCCTTGGCCACCAGTTGCTCGGCAATTTGGCGGGCCCGATTGATCGGAATCGCAAAGCCAATCCCCTGGGCCCCTCGGATGATGGCTGTGTTCATGCCAATCACGGCTCCCCGCTCATCGATCAGCGGGCCGCCGGAGTTACCGGGGTTAATGGCTGCGTCGGTTTGGATGAAGTTCACCCGCTTGTCCGGTACGCCGACCTGATTGCTCGATCGCCCGGTGGCGCTAATAATTCCGGTGGTGACTGTGTTGTCCAGCCCCAGGGGGTTCCCGATCGCGATCGCCCATTGTCCCGGTTGCAACTGGTCAGAGTTGCCCAAGTTGACCGTCGGTAAATCCTTCGCGTTGATTTGCACCACCGCCACATCCGTCAGCGAATCCGCCCCAACCACCTTGCCGTCAAACTTGCGCCCATCCTTCAAGGTCACGGTCACCGAAGTGGCTCCCTCCACCACGTGGGCATTGGTGAAAATTTTGCCGTCATTGGTCACCAGAAAGCCCGAACCGGAGCCACGGGTTTCTCGCTCCTGGGGGGCGGGCCCTTCTTCTCCAAAGAAGCGACGGAAAAAGGGATTGCTAAATTCACCGGGAATTTCGTTCCGAACGGTGCGGGCGGAGTCAATGCGCACCACGGCTGGCCCCACGCGATTGACCACGGTGGTGACGAAGTTGCCAGGGTTGTTGGCATTGGCGGCAGATCCCAACGGCAGCGACACCGGCACGGAACTGGTGTTGGGCAGGGAGGCCGGCTCGCCCCCATTGGCTAAGATTCCCCAAGCATTAGGCGACACCATCCGCACCCCTGCCAAAGCCGCCCCCGCCCCAAACAGGATTAGGGAAACGTAGAGCAGGGCCTTCGATCCGCCGCCGGAACGATTGGGGGGATTTTGAAATTGCACCCGATCGGGGCGATCGTTGGGAGATGTCATGGCAGCTTTCGGCAGTCGAAACGTCATCGGGCTGTGTCCTTATCCATTCTGGCCTGTTTGACCCCAATCTAGTCAGCTTGTTTGACGGGGTTATGGTACAGACATGACGCGGTGATGACGCTTGCGCGGCAAATGGTTCATGCTAAGCCAGCGGAGAGCCACGTTTAGGCCATGATAACGAGGGGATTGCTGGATCTTGCTGTCCAGATCTCCTACTTTGGGTTCTTATCCGCTGACGTTATGGCTCCTTTGGTATCTCCCCCGCAACCTGAACCATCCGCCCATTCTCGATCGCCCCGCTTGAGTCCACCCCAGGCTCCCGCTTCCCCCAAGCTGCCCGCCAGCGGGCCCGATTGGTGGCTGTTGGCCCGCCAGCGCTCCGTAGTGCAGCGGGCCCTGCGTACCTCGCTGTTGGTGGGCACGATCTTGGTGGGCATTAATCACGGCGATGCTCTGCTGCGGCGCGACTGTCCGCCCGATCGCCTCGCCAAAATTGGGCTAACTTACATGGTTCCCTATTTGGTGGCCACCTTTGCTTCCGTTTCCACCCTGCGGGAATTGGGGCGATCGCCCATGGCCGATCGCGAGGAAAACGGTAACTAGGATCCCGCCTGATCCCGCAGTCGTCGCAATTCCGCCTGGAGCCGTTCCACTTCTTGGCGCATGGCATCCAGATTGGCCCCACCATTGGCCGGATCTGCGCTCACTTCCGCGTCCAAAATTTCAATGCGGCGCGGCTCTTGGCCGGCGGATGGCTCGCGGCTGGGGGCGCTGTCTTGGGATTGTTGAATCAGGGCTTCCACGGCGCGGCGAGCTTCTTCGGTGGACATCTCGCCTCTTGCCACCATCTCATCGGCCAGTTGTTGCAGTTTGCTGGGCAAGTCGGTGAAGGTTTCACTGGCCTTTTCACCGGCATAGCTGGCAAGGCCAACACCCAAATACAGGGCTTTTTGCACCAAGTTACCGAAGTCAGGCATGTTGCTTGCTCCTGAGAAAACGGGTCGATCGAACGGATGGGCAAAATCGAGCGGCGGCCGGAGCCAAAGCCCAAGGGCCCAGCACCGGGGCAAACCCGCCAAGGATTCGCATCCAGCCTAGCGCGGGAGTTCCCCGATCGCGCCGTTCTTTCCAGCGAATTTCGGGTAAATTCAGGGCAAATCAACGGCTATGGTGTTGTCGAGATTGGGCAAGCGGCAACGGTTGTCTGGCTTGCTGTCTGGCTTGTTGTCTGGCTCATCGATAGATCACGATCAATCACCTATAGGATCATCAGGATCATCTTCACCCATAAATCATCCATCGATACTGGTATCGATACGGGTAGAGAGATACTTGTAGAGCGTTGTTGAACACGATCGATTCCTGGTCAAAATTGCCAGGGATGGCCAAAACGCTTGTTCGCCCGGTGGTTTTGCGGCTGAATGGGCGATCGTCTGCCCTGTTTGCTCTGGTCACTGGCTCCGCTTTCTGGCCCGGTTTGCTTGAGCAATTTGCTGGCGAAATGGCTTGTTTTTGCTGCTTGTTTTCGCTGTTTTCTTCTGTTGCTCTTTCTTGTTGTTTTTTGAGGAAATTCCTGTGGTTGCCGTTGCGATTCTTGCGGCCGGTAAAGGCACGCGCATGAAATCTGATTTACCCAAGGTGTTACATGAATTGGGGAGCAAAAGCGCGATCGCCCGAGTCTTGGATAGCCTGTCTCAATTATCGGTCGATCGATGCCTGACCATTGTTGGCCATCGAGCAGACTTAGTGCGATCGCACTTAGCCGCCTGGCCGCAAATGGAATTTGTGGAACAACAGGAGCAACGAGGAACCGGCCACGCCGTTCAACAATTACTCGCTCCTTTAGCGGACTATGAAGGTGATTTGCTGGTGCTGAATGGGGATGTGCCCCTCTTGCGCCCAGAAACCCTAGCCAACCTTCTGAAAGTTCATCAAACTCATCAAAATGCTGCCACCATCCTGACAGCACAACTGGCGAATCCTCAGGGATACGGTCGCGTTTTTTGTGATCAGAATTTGATTGTCCAAGAAATTATCGAAGACCGAGATTGCAGCCCCGAGCAACGCCAAAATTGCCGAATTAATGCCGGAATTTATTGTTTTCGCTGGTCGGCATTGGCGGCTTTTTTACCCCAGCTCAAAAATGACAATAGCCAAGGGGAATATTATTTAACCGACGCGATCGGGGCCTTGGATCCGGTCATGGCTTTGGATGTGGCCGATCCGGAGGAAATTTGGGGATTTAACGATCGGGTGCAACTGGCGGCGGCGGCCCAGGTGTTGCAACGACGCACCAAGGAGCAATGGATGCGATCGGGCGTGACCCTGATTGATCCCAGCAGCATCACGATCGACGATACGGTCACCATCGGCCCCGATGCGATCATTGAACCCCAAACCCATCTGCGCGGCCACAGCTCGATCGGAGCCGGAGCCAGAATCGGCCCCGGCTCACTGATTGAAAACGCCACGATCGGGGACGGCTGCCAAGTGCTCTATTCCGTGGTCACCGACAGCGAAATTGGCCCTAATAACCAAGTGGGGCCCTTTGCCCATGTGCGCGGCCATGCCAGCACGGGCCCTGATTGTCGCCTGGGGAACTTTGTGGAACTGAAAAATGCGCAATTGGGCAGCAACACCAAAGCCTCCCATCTGTCCTATTTGGGTGATGCCACCTTGGGCGATCGGGTCAACATCGGCGCAGGAACGATCACGGCGAACTACGACGGCGTGAACAAACACCGCACCGCGATCGGCGATCGCAGCAAAACCGGTGCCAACACAGTGCTGGTGGCTCCCGTCACCATTGGCCAAGACGTGACGATCGCCGCCGGTTCCACGGTCACCGAAGACGTGAGCGACGATGCCTTGGTGATTGCCCGATCGCGCCAAGTCGTCAAACCCGGTTGGCGCTTGCCCAGTGCCGACTAGGCTCGTATTCCAAATAGCTGTTGATGAACCTCTTCCCATCGGGCGCTATCGAACTGTTGCAGTTCCTAGCGCCCGATGTTTTTTCAGAATGATTTTCAGAGTGATTTAAGGAAAATTTTAGAAAAATCTGCCAAATTACCGACTCAGAATGGCTTTTTCTCTAAAAAATACCTGGAGCATCGCCATTTCGAGAGCAGCTTGGCGCAAGCCCTGTCGCTGACGGACTTGAAGAAGCTCAGTGACACAATGCACGCCTGATGACGATCTCGATCGCAGCGAGTAAAGATTTGTATCACAGAATACGGTCTATTGCGATCGCCTTGATCTTCCGCAATGATCACGCTTTCTTACTGGGGTGAATCACCTGGCCAGCGCACCCAAAGCGTCATATTAGAAACGTAGATTCGACTGCGAATGTCGATGCAGGGGTGAATTATGCAACCGCCCGTTCGACTATTGCCCTTTGCATTGTCCGAGTTATTTGCCCAAGTGACGGCGACCGGTCGCCTCACCCTCGCCGATCGCTACGGCTTGCTCGCAGCGCTCCTGGACGACTCGATCACGGAAGAGGAACGAGCCTCTATTGATCGTCTTTTGCGATCGATTCGTCGTGGGCGGGTGGAGATAGTGAACGATTTGTCCACACTGGTGTAGTGGGGTCAGCAGATTACAGGATTCAGTCCTGAAGGCTGCCTTGATCTCCTAAAACTCAGTTACAGCAATCGTTTCGGGTCGGCGGTCAACCCCTTTGGCCGCCATCCACCCAAGGGCAACAACTCCAACAATCGGGCTGAAGCATCACAATTCCCTCGCGATCGCGCCAGTCAAATCCACACCGCTTTTGCATCTCAGTGCGGTTTCTAGGCAACCCCTGAGATGCCTAAAGCCCTTAAAGCACACTCAGCACAGCTAAAGCGCCGTCCGACAGAGCCGGCGCTTTTTTCGTGTTTTTTCCGGTTTTTCCTGGCTCAGAATCGGATCCCGATCGGCCAGCGGTCAATTGTGGTGGACAGGCGGCGATCGTTGCAGCCCCAAAAGGGCGGGGCTGGAACCCCTGTTTTCTGATAAAATTTTCGGCAGCTTTTAATAAAATTCGTGTTGGAGAGGATACCCACAATGGAAGCCGCCTTGCTGTTGGCCAAGTTGCCCGAAGCTTACTCCGCCTTCTCGCCGTTGGTTGACGTTCTGCCGATTATCCCTTTGCTGTTCCTGGCGCTGGCCTTTGTGTGGCAAGCTGCTGTTGGTTTCCGCTAAAGCACGACACCTTTCGGCTAGGCCTAGGCTGAAAACCAGCCTGTTGAACCCCGTCCTCATCCAAAATTGTCCAAAAGCGTCCAATTCTGTCCCAGCCTCGCTGAGTTTCTCTAAGTTGCTCTGAGCTTAATGACCTGAGATTTCCTGTCTAGGTTGTGGCTCAACGACTGGACATTTGAGCGCGCGATCGGGAGCGATCGCCCACTGATTCAGCTCAGTTCAACGCAGCTTTCCTGAATTAGATCAACTCAGATTTTCATTATCTTCTGACCAAAAAGGCGTACGATCGTGCGCTTTTTTTGTGTCTGTCAAGATCCAAGTTAATTGCTCTGGAATTGCTCTGGAATCACTTTGGAATCGCGCTGGCAGGCTGAAGCTCTCACCACGAAAGTATCAAGCGGTGGTTTCTGATCCCTAGAGTCCGGCAGCCACAGGATTAAGCTAGGGCAAATTTCCAGGAAATCTTGCTAGGGAAAATAACTAGGAGAAACTTGCCCCCAAATCTTATCCTTCTCGGCTCTTATCCTTCTCGGCGCAGGTTGCGATATTGATAAAACACAAACGCATCAAATAAAACGCAAACAAAGCTACAGGCCAACCCAATGACCAACGTGCCTTGAATGGGGGAGCCATTACCAAAAACAGTTAAAAATAAAATGATGTGCTGCAATGTTGTGGCCGCAATCATATTCAAAACCGGCACGTAAACCCAAACCCCGATCGCCAGCAGCAAAATGCCCAAACCCGCCACGGGAATCAGAAAACCCAAGCTGGCGGCCAAAATTAAGGACTGCAATAGATCAATCAGCATTGTGTTTACGGAACTCAGGCGATCGCGCACCATTTGGCTATCAATGACCAATCCGGGACAACGCCCCGATCGCCCCCCGATCGCCCCCAAAACCTGTGCAATTTGTTGATACATTTCCACCCATCCTTGCATCGCCCCAATCCTCCCCGCTAAAACTTTCCCTGAGGCGATCGCTCCATAGTCTCAGCATTCACCCTGAAGCCGCATCACTGGTCTTGGCACACTTTCCAATCCAACACCAACTCCACTCAGCGATTGAAATCGGGGTTATTGGGCTGTTTGTTCCCTGACGATTGAGCTATGGCCGTGGGGCCGATCGCGTTTGTTGATTTTGTTGATGTTGATCCAGTTGATGTTGAGCCATCGGAGCGCTGGCTAAGGGTCTCCTGGGGTTGGAGCAGAATTTTCAGTCCGGTTTAAAAATGCACCCGATCGGGCAGTGAGTGATGAGGATGATTGCCTCGCTAGCTATGCCCCGTTGCTCTGCCCATCAATATACTTCCAGAATACGAATTGATTTTAGGGCTTTCCGTTGAAACACCGGTTTTGTCAAAAATCTTCAATATCAGACCTAATTAGACTCAAAAGGATGACGAATTATCAAATAATGATGTGAAAATACGATAAAAAATCATTACGCTTTTCCTGCTTTTGCATCATAGTTGACAATTGCCTTGTTTCCGTTTGCCTTGATTTGTTTCTAATCATGTTTCTAATCGTGTTTTGAGTCATGACTTTTGAGTCGTGACCATTGATCAGTGACGATTAATGAATGACTTTGTATGAATCATGCAGGGATTTTCTATAGATTCTTTATGGATTTTTAAATTTTTGTGAACAACTAATTTGGCAAACATCAGAAATCGCCCAAACCTGCAACGAGGTCATGGGCGATCCGAGGAACTAGAACGAGTTAATGGACGCGAGCAAGAACTCCAGCACCAAGTAACAACTGTTTAGAAACTGGTTGAATCAAAGAATGCAAACCAGCTCAAAACGGACATGAGATTGGCGCAAGATTAGCTTGCCCTTAAGACAGCCACTCTAACTTGGCTTCTTCCTTGCTGTTGGTGTTGCGGGCGGGCGTTTGGCGCTCGAACTTCATGTGAATCGATCGCGTCTGCTCGCCATCGGCCGCCACCGCCATGATTGGATAATCGATCATGCCGTCTTGGAAGGACATCTGGAAGCGGAATGTCCCATCGGGATTCAGTTTGATCGGTTGTCCGCCGATCGTCACCGTGGCATCGGGTTCCGTGGCTCCGTAAACAATCAGTTCCGCATCGGCCACCAGCCAGAATTGACGCGGGCGGATGGGCGGCATCGAAGCCCCAAACCCAATCCCGGACATCATCATGCCCACACCGGACATGCCCATTCCCGAGGCCGACAGGGCCCCCGGCAGACCCGGCGCACCCACTGCACCAGCCCACATGCCCACGCCCGAGGGGAAGACATAGGAGCTGATGGCTTGCTCGCCCAGGTGCTGGATCGAGCCTGCGGGAACGGAACCGGGCACATGCTGCATGGAACCAAAGAGGGAACCGGCCACACGCATGGCTTCGACTCCGGCGGCCATTCCAAACACCTGTTGGTAAATGGCGTTTTCGGCGGCTTGGGCGGCTTTTTGGGCGGGAGGAATCAGGGTGGCCACGGTGGTGCCGCGCAGATCCTGTTCCCAATCAACGGTTACAAATACGTCTTCGATCCAGTCGGAGGGATACACGGGCGGAATCCGAACCGGGGCCGATCGCGCCAGCACGAGCCACCGGCCGTCGCCGCAGCGGTAACCAATTTCGATCGCGTAGTCCCGATCGCTGATCGGAATGGGCAAGTACCATTCCCGAGCCAATTCATCGCAGGGGAACTCTTGAACCGTGTGGGCCCGTTGGACACTCAAGTCCAAATCGGTCACGTCATAAACCCGTAACGCAAGCTGAAGACCCCCTTGGGCCCGCAACTCAGCTTTGTGCTCGTTGGGAATGTCCCAATAGGTGTAGGCCCATTGGGGATCGCGAGGCAACAGAAGAATCCGACTTTCGCCATAGCCACCGGGCAGGTCGGGCAATCCTTCATCAACACCGGAGAGAGTTTCCGGATCCAAAATCAGCTCTTCGGAGAGGTCGGCGAGGTTGTTCGGTTGTCCGAGGTCGAATTTTGCAGCTTCCACAGCTTCTTGGGCCTCAATGGTACGAACGGGAATAACTTGGGCGATGGCTGGCGGGGCGGTGGGTGGCGTAGGGCTAGATGCCGGCAGACCAGCCGATTTGGTCTGAATGGAGGCCAAAAGCTGATCTTTCCGCATTCGGCTATAGCGCGAGATACCTAACTCGCTGGCAACACGGCGCAGTTGGCGCAGTGTCATTTCCTCTAGGGGTGGACGTTCTTTGGGCGCGCTCATCAACTCGAAAGCTCCTCAGCGTATAGGGCAGGCCATCAAAGGGCGATCGCACGTCAATAGCAGCAATGATGCCTTGGGCACGGTTTGGGATGGGCGATCCCAATCTCAGCTCTTGATGGCCGTTATCCTACTGAACTCGATCCCCACCCGTCGAGGGCGATCAAGCTTAATATCAAGATTTCATGACATATTGATCCGGATGTGCAAAACCCACTTCAGAAAATGTCAGGTTTTCTTGACTTATCCGAATTGAGAAGGGGCCCTACGCGATCGGGTCAGCGGCTGGCTGCCCCACCGGCAACCGCAGCCGAAACGTGGTTCCCTGCCCCAGGGTCGATTCACAGTTGATTTGGCCCCCGTGGCGATCGACCACGATTTGATAGGCGATCGCTAGCCCTAGTCCGGTTCCCTTGCCCACCGGCTTGGTGGTGAAGAAGGGATCAAACAACCGATGGCGAATGGTTTCGGAAATGCCGATGCCATTGTCTTGGATGACCAATTCTGCTTGGGGGCCCTGGTCGGTTTTCAGGGCCACCGTTTGCAGGGTGATGGTGGGTGTCCACCGGGCAGTTTCTCCTGAGCTTTGTTGAGCCATCTGCTGCTGCCAGGCCTGATCGAGGGCCTCGATCGCGTTGCTGAGGAGATTGATGAACACCTGGTTGAGCTGCCCGGGATAGCACCAAACGGGCTGTAGGTCGCCATATTGCTTAACGATGCGAATTTCTGGGCGATCGCTATACCGCTTTAGGCGATGAGACAACATTAGCAACGTGCTGTCGAGGCCATCGTGCAAACTCACGGGTTTGAGATCTACCTGATCTAAACGTGAGAAATTACGCAAGCCCTGCACGATTTCCTGAATCCGTCGAGTCCCTTCCTCCATGGATTGGATCAGGTTCGGCAAGTCATCCAGCACAAAGGTTAATTCCTCGGTGTCGATGGTGGCATTGGCTGCCGGGTCGATCGCCCCTGATCCCGCCCCAGATTGCGTGAGTCCCAACAGGGTTAAACAATCCGTGAGTTCTTCAATGTATTGCCGCAATACCCCCAAGTTGCCATGGATAAATGCAACGGGATTATTGATTTCGTGGGCAATGCCCGCCACCATTTGCCCCAAGCTGGACATCTTTTCAGTTTGAATCAGTTGGGCTTGGGCACTTTTGAGATCCTCAAGGGCCTGGGCTAAATCGGCCGTTCTGGTGGTCACCCGACTTTCTAGGGTTTGATTGGCGGATTCCAGAGCAATCAGGGAATTGCGGAGGTGGTCGGCCATGCGGTTAAAGGCCTGGGCCAGCTCATCCAATTCGCGAATATCAAAGGTTTCCGCTCGGTGATTAAGCTGACCGGCTGCCAACTGGCCAGCCGCTCCGGCCAGAGACTGCACGGGCCGCCCCAAACGACGCGCCATCACCAGGCCCAGAAACACAGCCAGGACGATCACCAAACCGCAGAGCAGGGTTGTGACGCGGCGATTTGCCTCAATTTGCCCCATGAAGGCCGATCGAGGCACGGTGGCCACAATCACCCAATCGAGTCCATCGGAATCCCGCCAAGGGGAAGTCCAGAGGAGATAGGTTTGGTGATCGACCTGGAAGGTTTCTGATAGGGGACTAACCACGGCCCCCAAACCGCCTTTTTGATTCAAATGATCGAAAGCGGCGACCAATCGCAGATCATTGCTGGTGCGGGCAGTGATCCGCTCCAAGGTTGATCCCTGTTCGGACGTTTTGAGCACAAACAGGGGTTGCTCGTTGCTGCTGGCCACCAAGTTTCCGTTCCGCTCCAGAATGGTGATGGTTAATTCTGGGTGAACGTTCAACTCCTTGAGCATGGCGCTGATGCGGGCCAACAACAGGTCAACCCCGATCGCCCCGATCGGTTGGCCACGGCGATCGCGAAAGGGAACGGCGTAGTTAATTGACACAAACTCTGGGGTGCTATCCCAAGCGTAAATGGCACTCCAGCCAGGACGGTTGCGCCGAATGGCCGCCTGATACCAGGGTTCTTTGCGGTGGTCATAGGAATACACCCCCAGTCGTTGCTGGCGACGACCCAGCCGATCGGCCCGATATTCCTCATAGCGCCAACCCAAGGCGGCCGATCGCTCCCCCACAATCAGCCCATCCCGCCCCACCCCGGAGCCTGCAAACTCCCCCGTGGCTAAGCCGAAGTTGATGTAGCTGGCATCGAAGGCCTGGCGTAATTGCCAGCTATATTGCCCCACCTGTTGCAAATTCTGGGGAGAGACCAACTCCGAGTTGAGGGCCATCAGAAACAGCCGGGTGGCCCGCTTGGGTTGCTCAAAGTATTGGGCTAGGCCACCGCGAATCCGTTCCCGGAGTTGCAGATGCAGGCGATCGGACAGCTCTTGGACTGATTGCTCTCCCGCCCACAGGGACAGGGCCCCGGCCACCACCACCGCCGCACAGGAAAGGCTCACAAACGGAAACGTTAGCACCCAAGCCAGCGATCGCCGCTTGGCCCGGGCAGAAATATCGGGAGGGCGAAAATAAGGCTCCATGGAATTGGGGGTTGTGGGGACTTTCGCAATCATTGGCTCAAAGTTGGGTCTAGACGGCGATGCTTCCCCGGCGACAGCGGTTAAATCAAGGGGCAATTTTGCAATTGCTTGAAACGCCTAACGCCAAGCGATCAACAAGCAATCAACAAGCGATCAGCAAGTGATTAACAAGCGATCAGAGGCGTGGCGCTAGACCCCGCTGCCCCGTGGGCCATGCGGGGAGTTGAACTCACGCGCCCGATCGATGGAGGTCAGACGGGTGGGTGAATTCTTTTCGTTATGATTGCCAGAATTACCGATCTATTCAGCGATCGCCCTCCCCTCCGGTCGTGATTCCTTGGTTTTGCGGGGGCGATCGGCTCAAGGTCTTTGGGTGACTGCTTTCTAGCCCCCGCGTGACTGATCCAGATCCCCAAGGCGATCCAGATCACAGTGAGCGAATCGCGGTGGGCAAATCACGGTAGGCAAATTACGGGGGGCGATCGGGTCAACGGTCACGAACCGATCGCCAACCCGAGGCCATCAACAGGCAGCGCCATCAACAGGTAGACACCAAAACCTAGCCCGGCCAACGTTGGGGCGGTAAAACTGCATCGCGAAATTTCACCGCGAAATTTGATCGCAAAATTTGATCGCGAAATTTCATGATTTGGCAGCAAAATCGGCCGAATACCTGGCTCCTTGGCTGCCGATTGTACTCAGCCGCCCATCCACACCGCTACAACCAGCGAGCTTGGTTCACGCGCCACTGTGCCAAAAGCTGCTGCTCTCGTTCCGGCGAAAGACCCGCCTTTAAATCCGCTTGGCGCGATCGATCCCAAGACCACAGATCGCGCACCGTGCCCGCCAGGGGGCGACATTTCAGACCAGCGGCCGCCGCCCGGCGAGTATCCATGCTGGTGAAGCCGCGCATGGGAGCTTCCTTGCTGGGGATCCAAAGGGGCAGCTCTGTCCAGGGCGCAACCCCCGCTTCTAGCAGAAAGTCCTCATGCACCCAATCGATTAGCGCATCGCTGCGGGTGACTCGGGCGCATTCATCCAACACTTTGTCTAGGGTGAGGGATTTTTCGGCAGTGCCAACGTTGTAGACCCCCGATCGCTGGGTTTCGCAGGTTTTGATTAGCCAAGCAGCCAAATCACGGGCATCGATCAGTTGTACCCACTGTTCCGGTGGCGATGGGGCTAACACGTCACCCCCTTGGGCCAGGCGACGCACCCAGTAAGTGAAGCGATCGGTGGGATCATAGGGCCCCACGATCAAGCTGGGGCGAGCAACCAACAATCGATCGCCAAAGGTCTCGGCCAACAGTTGCTCGCAACCTGCTTTCAGGGATCCGTAATCATCGCCGGTTTCGATCGAGGCTTGGTCATCCAAGAGGGGCGATCTCAGGGGATCGTTTTCCGTGATCCCCGGCAACCCAAAATCTTCGTAAACGGAAATGCTGGATAGGTAAACGTAGTGACCCACCGCATTCTGGAGCCGGGCGGCCGTGTAGCGAGCGGCTCGGGGTACGATCGCGCTGGTGTCGATCGCGCTGTCCCAGGTGCGATCGCTCAGGGCGGCCAGGTCATCCGTGAGCCGATCGCCCACCAGCCGCTCCACTGCTGGGAAGGGTTCCGGGTTGCGCCGCCCCCGCGTCAGGATGGTGACCTCATGGCCGCGAGCCACGGCCGCATCCACCAGATGCCGCCCCAGAAAGGTTGTTCCGCCCAAGATCAAAATTCGCATAGCCGTTGATTGTACTAGACCAACGGCCTGCGTCGCCTGTGGAGGGTCATCAACAGCTCTCGGGTCGATCGAGCCGGTTGCTCCCGGGCGATCGCTGGGCCGTAGCCCTCAACGGTGTTTTAGATCTTAACAACCTTAATTAGGCCGCCATTTCCTGGGGTTCCGGCTCGGCCTGCGGCTCAATGGCTAAGGTTTGGGGGGGTGGGTTGATGCCGTAGCAGTCTTGGCGAATCGTCCCCGTCAGTTGGCGCACATCGTCGCCATCTTCACCCAAGGTGAGCAGCAGATGAGAAGTCAGCTCCAAAGCCGCTTCAAACTCCGGTTGCACCACTTCCTTGGCTCCCAAATTGGTCAGCCGCTCAATTTCCGCACCATCGCGGGCCCGGGCGATCGCATCCAAATCCGGGGCAATCTTCAGGGCATGTTGCAACACCAAGCGGGTACTGGCGGGATCGGGTAACGCAATCGCCAGGGCCTTGGCGCGATCGATCCTGGCTTTTTCTAACACCAACTCCGAATCCGCATCCCCAAATAGGTAAGGAATTTTCGCTTCCCGCAGTTTGTTAATGACGGCTTCGCTATTGTCAATCACCAAAACTGGATAGCCTTGATCGCGCAAAACTTTGACGATGGTTTGACCAATTCGCCCATAGCCCGCCACCACCACTTGCCCAGCCAGTTCGTCCGGCATGGAGGTTAATTTTGGCTCCCCCAGACCCGAAAAATACTTGTTAACCCAAGACCAACGTCCCGCCACGTCCACGATCCAAGGCGCGGTGGCCAAAGACAGCGGAGTGAGCATTAGGGCGATCGCGGTGGTTCCTAGTAGCAGCAAATACAGCTTCTTATCAATTAAGCCCATGGCCAAACCTTGGGCTGCCAAAATGAAGGAAAATTCTCCAATTTGGTTAATGCCAAATCCGGCAAAAACTGCTGTTTTAAAGGAATAGCCAAATCGCAAAACCACTGGAGTGACGATCGCCGCTTTGCCGATCATCACTAACACCACCAGTCCCAAAATGGGAAAAATTTCTTCGATCAAAAGGTGGGGATCAATTAACATCCCGATCGAGGCAAAAAAGAGGCTGGCGAAGGTGTCCCGCAACGGCAAAATTTTCGAGAGCGCCTGATCGGCCTGGTCGAGTTCGGCAATCGTCACACCCGCCACAAAGGCTCCCATCTCGATCGACAGCCCCAGTTCCGCCGTCACGAAAGCCACGCCCAAACACCAGGCGATCGTGGTCAGCAAGAAAATTTCATTACTTTCCGTGGCCGCCACTGCGCTCATCAAGCGCGGCACAACCCACTTACCCGCCAGAATGGCCGCCCCCAAAAAAGCCGAGGCCTTCAGCAAGGCGATCGCCAACGCCTGCCCCAAGTCTTCCGGTTGGGTCAAGGCGGGTAGCACCGCCAACATCAATCCCAAAGCGATGTCCTGAGCAATCAGAATCGCCAGCATCACTTGACCATGGGGGGTGTTGGTTTCGCCCCGATCGCTCAAGGTTTTCAGCACCACCGCCGTTGACGACAGGGCCAACACCACCCCCAAAAACACCCCCTCGGGCAAATCCTTTGCCCAGCCGGTGAGCGTGGTGGCCGCCGCCACGATCGCGGTGGTTAAGCCCAGTTGCAGCAGGCTACCCTCGATCGCAATTTTGCGAACGCGCCCCAATTCTGAGAGAGAAAATTCCATCCCCAACGCAAACAGCAGAAACGCCACCCCAATTTCCGCGAGGGCTTCAGTTTGGGCTGCATCGCTGAGTAATTGCAAGCCGAAGGGACCAATAATGAGACCCGTCACCAAATAGCCCAAAATAACCGGCTGTCGGAGCTTATTGGCGATATATCCGCCAATAGCGGAGGTTCCAAGGACGGTTGCAAAGTCAAGAACAATGCCGTGTTCAATAGCCATCCTGAGCGCGATCCCGGGCTGATTGCGTAAGGTACTGCTCTTACATTAACGGAATTTACGGAAAATGTAAGATTCCTTAACGAAACGGCGAAGTGCTTCAGGCATCACCCATTCAGCACAGAGGGCGATCGGGGATCTCCTCCCGATCGCCCTCATTTGGGTCGCCAACTTGGAATGGGTTTGGGGGCAACGGTTAACCAATTAACCAACGTTCACCCGATCGCCCCACGTTTTTGTGGCCGGTACAGCTACAGCCAATACACCTTCAGGCAATAAACCTTCAGCCAATAAGCCTTCAGGCAATACAGCTACAGCAAATACAACAGCGCAAACAACACAATCCACACCACATCCACAAAGTGCCAGTAGAGTTCGGCTGCTTCGATCCCAAACTTACTTTGGTTGCTGTAATGACCTTCACGGCGCGATCGCCACAACACCGCCAAAATCAAAAACAGCCCAAAGCAAACGTGCAGTCCATGGAAACCCGTTAGCACATAAAAAGTGCTCGCAAACAGATTGGTGGTCAGGCTAAATTCCAAGTGGAAATATTCATAGAGCTGCCCCACCAAAAAGATGGCCCCCATGGCGGCTGTGATCCCAAACCATAGGCGCATTCCCTTCACATCATTGGCCCGAATGGCATCATCACCCTTGTGGATCACGAAGCTACTGGAAATCAGAATTAGGGTGTTAATGCCTGGCAACAATAGTTCCAGCTTTGGCGTGCCTTCCGGGGGCCAACTGGGCGCAACCGATCGAAAGGTTAAATAGGCCGCAAACAGGCCCAAAAAGATCATCGCCTCCGCCACCAAAAACAGAGCAATGCCAAACAGCCGCAAATCGGGATGATGTTCCTCGCTGCCATGGCTAGTGCTTTCGAGGGCGATCGACTGTTGAGAGTCAACTGCGGAACCTTGCATAGAAACCCAAAAGAAAGAAGGACAATGGAACGGCTATCTTGAAATCCAGTTTGCGCAGATTTCTAGGGTTGAGACTTCCAAAATCGGTAGTACCGGAGAGTGATCATGCCTGGCTAAGAATCCCTAAAAGATCCCTAACTGAACAGGGTCTGCATGTAATTGCATGATCACGACAACTGCCTCATCACCCTAGTAGCACGGCAAGTTGATTTTGATCGGTTAATTCATCGGTTAATTCAATGGCCTGTTGCTGTGACTCGATCATTAAGCAGCAAGGGTCTTAAGCCCCTTGTCATCACGACCGACTCCGCACGACCGACTCCGCAACGTTAACCCCATGAATCACGGCTGCCGCGCTATGAAAATCCAAATTCCTAGCGTGTTGAGCCACTCAAAATATCAGAAGCCTTCAGTTGCGAAATTGGCTTGCGGCTCGCACCCCGTTTCGTCACCCCGTAATCATAGGGGCCCGTTTTCAAAACCGGCTGACCCACAAAATTGTGCTCCGGCGGCGGTGAAGAAACCGTCCACTCCAATGTCAGAGCATTCCAAGGATTAGCCGAAGCCTTTTCGCCAGCCACCCAGGAATAAACCGCATTCACCAGAAACGGAATGGTAGACACAGCCAAAATATAGGAACCGATGCTGCAAATTGCATTCACTGTTGAAAATTGCGGATCATATTCCGCCACCCGTCGGGGCATTCCCATCAAGCCCAAGTAATGCATGGGCAAAAAGCAAAGATTGAAACCCACCAGGGTCAAAACAAAATGTACTTTTCCCCAGGGTTCATTTAACATTCGCCCGGTCATTTTGGGGAACCAGTGGTAGAGGGCCGCGTAGAGACCAAACACACTGCCGCCAAACAACACGTAGTGCAGGTGGGCAACGATGAAATAGGTGTCGTGAACGTGGATGTCAAAGGGCACGGAGGCAATCATCACACCGCTGAGACCACCCACCACAAACATCGACACAAACCCGATCGCAAACAGCATGGCGGAATTCAGCCGCAATTTGCCACCCCAAATGGTGGCCACCCAACCAAACACTTTGATTCCGGTGGGCACGGCGATGATCATGGTGGCAATCATGAAAAACATCCGCAACCATGCCGGTGTGCCACTGGTGAACATGTGGTGTGCCCAAACAATCAAGCCCAACAAACTGATGGCAATGCTGGAATAGGCGATCGCCTTGTAACCAAAAATGGGTTTGCGAGCATGGACGGGCAAAATTTCGGAAATGGCTCCAAACAGCGGCAGGATCATGATGTAAACCGCTGGGTGGGAATAGAACCAAAACATGTGCTGATAGACGATCGGGTCACCGCCCCCAGTGGGGTTAAAAAAGGCCGTTCCCGCCATCAAATCAAAGGACAACAGCACCAATGCGCCAGCCAGCACCGGGGTGGACATCAAAATCAAAATGGAAGCGGCCAACATGGCCCAACAAAACAGCGGCATGTCATTTAACGTCATGCCGGGGATGCGCATTTTGAGGATGGTGGCTGCAAAGTTGATCCCGCCCAAAATGGAGGAGGTTCCCAACAGCAAAATGCTGAGGATCCAAATTAGTTCACCCCATTGGCCACTGACCAAGCTGAGGGGAGGATAGGAAGTCCAACCGGCGGCGGCGGCTCCGGTGGGCACAAAAAAGCTGGCAATCAGCAGCAGCCCGGCCGGCGGAATCATCCAGAAGGCGATCGCGTTGAGCCGAGGAAAGGCCATATCCTTGGCCCCAATCATCAGGGGAATGAGATAGTTGCCAAAGCCTGCTCCGGCCGGCACAATCCACAGAAAAATCATCACCGTTGCATGGATGGTGAAGAGTTGGTTGTAGAGTTCGCGGCTCACGAAATCCACTTCCGGAGTAGCCAACTCCACGCGCACGGCGGTGGCCAAGGCTCCACCAATCAGGAAGAAGAAAAAGCTGGTGACAAGGTATTGAATGCCGATGACTTTGTGATCGACGCTGAAGCTAAAAAACCGTTGCCAGGGTTCGGGATCGGGTTCGATCGCGCCGGGCGTTCTGAGTTCTGCTGGAGCCATAGCAACGACAAGAGACAACAAGAAACAACAAAAACCGAAAAGTTGGATGTCAATTCAGCCCAGCCCGGATGCTGAGGCCAAGGGTGACCGCTGACTACAGCGCAGCGGGGGCCAATTGGGCGATCGAACGGGTCTCGATCCCCAGCCGATCGCTGTAAACCTGTAAATATTCCGAATCCGTCAAATTTTGAGGATTTTGCGCCAGGGTCACCGCTGATCCTTGGCCCGTTTCCGTGGTTTCCGCCTCGGGCATCACGCTTGCCACCCAGGCTTCATACTCTTCCGGTGTTTGCACCAGTACTTCGGTGCGCATTGCCCCGTGGAAGGAACCGCAAAGCTCGGCGCAAACGATCGGGTAGCGGCCTGGCTGGGTTGCCCGGAAGCGTAATTGTGTGGGGCGACCGGGGATCGCATCCTGCTTAATCCGAAACTGCGGAATCCAGAAGGCGTGCAACACATCCATGGCGGAAATGTTGAGCTGCACATCCTGACCCACGGGCACATGCAGTTCCCCTGCCATCACGTTCAAGTCAGGGTAGTTAAAAATCCAGGCGTATTGCAGCCCCTGCACATTGACTTGCAAGTCGGGGGCTTGGCCTTGGGAATCGGGAGCTGCCCCCAGCCCTAGGGCCACTTCCGTACCATTCATGGCCGGGGCCTCATCCAACGTGGCGGCGATCGCGGTGTGGTGGCCGTGGTGGTGGGCCATGCCCATCCCGGCTCCACTGGCCATCGGATCCAAGCCTCCCATGGAGTTATACACATCAAAGCTAAAGACCGAGATGCCCAAACAGATCACGGCGGGGATCGCAGTCCAAAGGATCTCTAGGGGAATGTTGCCCCGGATGGGCGGGCCGTCGGTGTCATCGCCGGGCTTGCGCCGAAAGCGCAGGATCGCATAAATCAAGCATCCTTGCACCAGCAGAAAAAGGCCCGTGGCAATGGTCAACATGGCCCCAAACAGGCGATCGACCTCGGGCGACACGTCCGTAGCCGACACCGGCAGCAGGAAATGATAGTTTTGCCCAACCCAAAGGCTGATTAGCGTTAAGCCAATGCCCATCAGCAGGGTCAGGATCGTACTAGGAACATTCATGGTGGTGCGTCACGCAAGACTGCAAAGGCAAAGGGCAACAGGCGATCGGGACAGGTCTGCCCCTCCGTTGGGGGCCAACGGCCAAGCGAGGGCGGCGGCCAACGAAGGGGAAAGGAGCGGGGGCAGCGGCCCATTGCGCTTGCCACTGCGTTACTGCCTTCAAAGGTAGACGTTTTTTTCAGGGAGCTGATTTGGTTTGTCAATATTTTTAAATATCTTTAGGATTCTCTTTGCCGTTAACAACCTTTAGGAAATCTTTGGGTTTCCTGGAGTCTGGCGATGGTGATTTTCAGCGATTCTGGCCGTGATTTGTCATCAACAATTAACATGCTCTAGATTGTGCGAACTCATCGGTTGCCAAAAATCTTGAAATTTTGGGGCGATCGCCCATTGATACATCAATATCTAGGGATTATTTGAGGATTGGGCTGAAAATTACCCTAGGGGGACGAAGGGTGACAGTCCTGGAAAAGCTGTTATTTACAATACAAACTAAATCAAAAATCGTTTGATATGTAACGCTTTCTTGGGGACAAATTTTGATCAAATGGTCAGTTCTTGATGAGCTTACCGTTAGTTGACGGCGAATTTTAGGTCGAATCGGCTAATTGTTGTACATTGCAACGTGTTGCAATCTTTGACATGACATTTCCGCAATTTTCGGAACTGAGTTATGGTGGCGATGCACCTCATTGCTGCTTTTTAGACTCAAGATTTTCTTAAGAATTCCTATGGCGGAAACCGTGTTTCATCAGGCGGGGCATTCTTCCGAATCGGTGAAGACCTCGATCGCGATCGCCGAGGTCAATTCATCTTTGGGAAGCGATCGAGTGCGGTGGTTGGCCAAGCGGCTGGCGGTGGCGGCCTGGTTGCTGATGGCGATCGGCTCGGCCACCCGCGTGGCTAATGCGGGTCTCGCCTGTCCCGATTGGCCCCTCTGCTATGGCCAGGCGGTTCCCTGGACCCAGATGAATTGGCAGGTGTTTTTGGAATGGTTCCACCGACTGGATGCAGCAGTGGTGGCCTTTGGGGCCCTGGGCTTGGCGGGTACGGCAGTCCGGTTTCGGCGGGAACTGCCCGGTTGGGTGGTTCCGGCAACGGTGGCGGCCCTGGCCCTGGTGGTGTTGCAAGCGGGGCTGGGGGCCCTGACGGTGACGGAGTTGCTGCGGTTTGACGTGGTGACGGCGCACTTGGGGACGGCGTTGGCATTTTTGGCCCTGTTGGTGGCGATCGCGGCGGGCCTGACTCCCCAACAGGCTTCGGGCACGGCGGCCGGCTTGGCGGGTTGGGCCCTGCTGGCGGCGATCACGATCGATGTCCAAAGCCTGATCGGTGGCATTGTCGGATCGCGCTGGGCGGTACACCAATGCCTGGAGGGCGATCAGCTCTGCGGCGTTCTCCACACCCACTTTTGGGGCATTGTGCCCGCTGTCTTGACCATTGGCATTTTGCTGATCATGGCTTGGCGCACCCCGGCTTTGAATCCGCGCCTCCGTTCCCTCCGGAGCCTGATCGCCCTGTTGTTGGTGGCGCAATTGGCCATTGGTTACAGCACCTATCACTTTCAATTGCGGGTGGCAGGGCTAACGGTGCTGCATGAGGCGATCGCGGCGGCCCTGTTGGCTTCGCTGGTGGCCTTCACGGTTTGGGCCGGGCGCGATCGGTTGCGGGAGTCGCCCGATGGTCTGACAGCCTAAACAGCTCAGGCCTCGCCCAGAATTCCCCAAGAATTCCCCAAAAATTTCCAAGAACTCCCCAAAAACTCCCAAGAACTCGCTGGTTGTTGATGTTGCCGGAATAGCTGCTATGCAAGAAATTGTGCAAAACCTGTCGAACATGACCGAGGAAGCGGCTGCGTCGCCCTGGCAGCGAGCCGGGTCGATCGTTCGGAGCTATATTCAGCTCACCAAGCCCCGGATCATTGTGTTGCTGCTGATTTCCACCGCAGCGGCCATGGCCCTGGCTGGCGGGGGTGATGTGGATCCGGTGCTGTTTTTGGCAACCCTGGCCGGTGGGGCCTTGGCTGCCGGTTCCGCTAATGCGATCAACTGCTTCTATGATCGCGACATTGATTCGATCATGGTGCGCACCCAAAAGCGCCCAATTCCCTCCGGGCAAATTCGCCCCCGCGATGCTCTGATATTCGCGATCGTCCTGGGCGTTGCGTCCTTTGGGCTGCTGACCTGGATGGCTAATCTGCTGGCGGCTCTGTTGGCGATGGCGGGAATTGGCTGCTATGTGGTGGTCTATACCCACTGGCTGAAGCGCCACAGTCCCCACAACATCGTGATTGGCGGCGCGGCGGGGGCCATTCCGCCCCTGGTGGGTTGGGCCGCCGTGACGGGCACGCTGGATTGGCCCGCCTGGGCGCTGTTTTGGATTATTTTCCTTTGGACTCCGCCACACTTCTGGGCGCTGGCTTTGATGATTCGGGATGACTACGCCAGCGTGGGTGTGCCCATGCTGCCGGTGGTGAGTGGCGACGAGGCCACGGCTAAGCAAATTCTGGGTTACTCGATCGCCCTGGTTCCTTTGACCTTGGCGTTGGCTTGGCCCTTGGGCGAAACCGGTTGGCTCTACGGGGCGATCGCCCTGATTTTGGGGAGCATTTTGGTGCAAAAGTCCTGGCAACTGCTGGCCCTACCGAGCGATCGCGCCGTCGCACGGGATCTGTTCAAATACTCGATCGGCTACCTGATGCTGCTCTGTGCCGGAGCCGTTTTGGCTGGGTTACCGGTCACCCACAGCTTGCAACTGGCTTTGTTTGACCAAGTGCAATCTCTCTGGCTGGCGATCGCCGCCTAGTGACCCAAGGCTCCAAGGGTCTCGCTAGATCTAGCGAGACCCAACGAGGCCTAGAAGTTAGGCCCAGAAGTTAGGCCTAGAAGTCAAAGTAAATAAACGGTACGCCCTCGGGCCCCAGAATCCAGACCAGATAAAGGCAGATGGGGACGAGGGCGATTTTTACCGGCTGTGTGAGCTGCAACCGCAGGCCCCGTTGACCAAACCAAGCCACCACCATCAGCAGCGCGATCGCCCCCAAGGCCGCGCCCAATCGCCAAGGATCCAACCCCAACGCTTCGTCATAAACCTTTTCTAGAAAAGCCCCATCGCTCGATCGGCCCCAAAGGTGTTGAAACACCAAGCTCGACTGGCTCCAGTCCGGCAACCGAATCAGCACCCAGCTCAAAAACACCATCAGTTGCGTCAGGCCCCAAGCCAGAGCCACCCCCGCCGGATGGGCCCACAGGGCCGCCAGGGGACTGAAACGGTGGGAAGCCGCATCCACCAACCGATGCACCGCCAAAGCCAGCCCATGGGCCCCACCCCACAGCACATAGCCCCAGTTGTCCCCATGCCACAGGCCACCCAATAACATCACGATCATCAGGTTGATGCAGGTGCGAACCAGGCCTTGGCGGGAACCCCCCAAAGGAATGTAGAGATAGTTTCGGAGCCAGTCACCGAGGGTGATGTGCCAGCGTCGCCAAAAGTCCGCAATGCTGGTGCTGAGGTAGGGAAAATCAAAATTTTGGGGCAGTTGAATCCCGAGCAACATCGCGCTGCCTCGGGCGATGTCCACATAGCCACTGAAGTCCAGATAGAGCTGGAAACCATAGGCCCCGATCGCCAACCACAAGTCCCCGCTGCCCGCCCGCTCCAGGGTTCCGGGGCTGAAGATCGTGCGGACCCATAGGCCCAAGGAATCGGCAATCAGTCCCTTTTTGATGGAACCGCAGGCAATCAGCCACAGACCTTCGGTGATTTGTTCAGCCCGGGGATTGCGCGGCTGGTCTAACTCTTCCAGTTGGCTCGCCAAGCCGTGATAGCGGACGATCGGCCCGGAAATGAGCTTTGGGAAAAAGAGCTTATAGGTACAAAATTTCAGCCAATTGCGGGCCGGAGGCGCACCGCGATAGACATCCACAAGATAAGCAATACATTCAAAGCAAAAAAAGCTAATGCCGAGGGGCGCTTCGATTCGATCGACCCAATTAGCCGCATCCAACAGGGGCGGACTCTGGAACGCCCAGCCCAGGGAGTTGAGGGCAAAGGGCACATATTTAAACCCAAACAACAACAGCAAATTGAGGCCAATGCCCACCCATAGCAGGCGTTTTCGCTGTCGCTGTCGGGCTTCCGGGTTTGGCCCGCCCACGTAATGTCGAATCGATCGCCGATCGGTCCGCAACATCCAGCCCAAGCTGTAGTTCAGGGCCGTGCCCACCAACAACAGAGGAACGTAGAGGGGTTGCCGCAGCCCATAAAAAATCAGACTGGCAACCAACAGCAGGCCCCATCGCCCCGATCGCCAGGGCAGCAGCCAAAACAGGCCCACCGTTGAAATCAGCAGCCAACCATAGACTTGCGACAGAAATGTCATGGAATGCCCCCGTTGCTTCCCCCGAATGATAGGGCTGGCCGTTGCCCAGAAATCCAAATCGACGACTCAGGGACGATCGCCCCTAACGGATGGATTGCACCGTCAGCACTTGGGGCGGTGTGGCATCGGGCGGATAGAGAAAATTCACCTGCACCACCCGCTTGGAACCGGGTCGTAGGTTCAAGGTGGCGAGGGGTTGCCCCTGTTCACCCCGATGTTGCACCACATGGATGAAGCGATCGATCGGATTGCCCAAATCATCTTGGTACTGCAACCGAATGGGCCCCCGGAAAAAGACCCGCTCTTCGGGCGGCTCCAAAAATCGTAGTTGATCGCTCGGCCCGTCCTCCTTCAAAGGAGTTTGAAACAAAATCGCCACCTGTTGCGGGCTGCCGGTGCGATTGGTTAAGGGCAAGGTCAAGCTATATTGCACCCCGTAATTACCGTGGGCCAGATAGGCCGTGTCGGGATAGCGAGCCACCATGGGCGCACTTTGAACCTGGCGCGTGCCCAACGTTCCTCGGGGCAAGGTGGCGATCGGGTAGGAAATGGCCCCGCCATCGGTAGGCACTCGCAGTTCATTCACCCCCGGATCCGTGAGGGTGGCCTCCCAGCGCGACCCTTTGGCCACGCCGGCCACTCGGCCATAGAAGAATCGAGCACTGGTTTCCGCCAAGCTCAAGGAGGTGGGAGCCACATCACGTGGGCCCGAAAGACCGCTGCGCACCAACAGGTATTGCCACTCCCGCAGGCTGGGAATTTGTTCGCGGCCGTCGGGGGTCTTGGGCGAGAACATGGCCAAACTGGCCAGATAGACCGGCCCATTGGACTCGGCCCGAATCAGGGTCGATCGAGTATTGGAGGAGGGGGTGATTTTGCCCACTGGAATCGGGGAATTCACCACCATTTCTGCTTCCCGAGGCCCTAGCCGCAGATTCGATCGCAGCAGGCCCCGCCGCCGACCGCGCAACACATCCCCCACCACGCGGCTGCCAGAGCCAGAATAGATTGCCCCGATCGGGTCTTCCAGATAGGCCGGCAAGGGTTTAAAGGGCGCTTCAAACCGGCTGATATAGCTAGCGGATTCGCGAATGTTCACCTCAACGGTGCGCGGCCCCGGGTTATAGACCATCACGCCCTGAAACAGCGTGCGTCCTTCCTGATAGGCCGCCGCCCGGGAAATGTGATGCGAAAAAATATCAAACCGCCCCTGAAAGGCATAGTTGAGGTGCGCGGAAGGCACGGCCATGCCGTTGGCCGGAAAAGTGGACAGCAAAATCCCTTCCGTCAGCACCACTTCAGGGCTGTTGCTGTTAAAAACCGGCACGTTGTCCAGCCGCCCGGGGAGCGATCGCACCTGATGGCGCTGGGTAATCTCTCGCCGCCGCACGGGCTGCGGAGCCAAAATTTCATCTTCTGCGGCCTCCCGGTTCCCTGGGGAATCGGGTTCGGCCTGTTCGATCGGGGGCAGTTGAGCGACGGGCCCCACCTGGAGCGGAAACAAGCCAAGGAGCAGAGAGAGCATGGACTCGAAGGCAAATACTAGGAATGGAGTGGTGCGGGCATGGCCTGAGGCACAGACGGCCATTAGCCGCTGTTTCGGCCCAGAAAAACAAAGGAAAACGCTAATGGATCCAATTCCATGCACCGGCTGGCCGACGGAGGATTAACTGGCAAAGGGCTATTTTTAAGCCGTTGACCAGTATGCCTGGATCGGGGTTGCTTGAGGGGGTCAGCGATCGAGAAACCCGGGGTGAAAGGGGCTGAAACCTCAGTGAACCACAGAAGACGGCGGAGACCGTTGGAGAATTGTGGACTGCCGGCGTTTTCTGTTGATCGAAATCCTGAGAGAAACGCCCCAAACTTTAACATTTTCTATTGGGGGGTGAATGCCCCCGGACGGATCTCCAGAAACCTGATCCCGCGCCCAGGATGCCAACAACCGCCTGTTTGCAAGTTTTGAGCCTGTTGGCCACCGCCAGCCAACGGCGCGATCGGGCCCCTTGAACCGCTGGCTCCCCAGAGACCTTCCGTAATCCATCTGTTAGCCTTACGGTATCGCAACGGCCAAGGCGGCTCAACCCGTTACTAGCTGTGCTTTGAAGCCTGATGGAATGGTGCTGGCGGCCCCAATTGGCCCCCAGTGGGTTTCGCCCATGGGGGCCCAGCGATCGCCGCGATCGGCCAACCGTCCCCCAATCCCCAAATTTGGGGCGGGGCCAAGGGTAACAGCCCGATCGTGGTGGCCCTTCCATCCCTTCAGGTGCATTCCACTGGAGCATCACAATCCATGACAATCGCAATTTGGCAAATCGTTTCTATGCCCCCAGCCCTTGCTTTGCCCGGGGCTGCGGCCCTTTATTCGGCCCAAGTGCCCCCAATTCCGGGCACGAGTCCGGATGTGGCCCCCTTCTTGAATGGTTTGGTGCGGGGGCTGGTGGCCCTGTTGGTGGGCTGGCTGTTGGCTATTTTGGTGGCCAGCGTGGTGCGCCACCTCCTCAGCCGATTGGATGTGGGGCGGCGGCTGTCGGGTTGGCTGTCGGGTCAGTCGGCTAACGATGCCACCCTTGTCCCGATCGAAAACTGGGCCGGGGCGATCGCCTTTTGGACGATCATGCTCTTTGCCATTTTGGTTTTCCTGGATGCGGTCGGTCTGCAGGCGGCTTCAACCCCCCTTCAGCGCTTTTTAGGGGAAATTCTGGGCTATGCCCCGCGTATCTTTAGCGCCCTAATTCTCACGGCGCTGGCTTGGCTTGTGGCCACGGTGGTGAAACTGCTGCTCACCCGAGGGCTACAGCGCTTTTCCCTAGACGATCGCTTGGCGAGTCAAATGGGCGGCAGCAGTCCGATTCTGCTGAACGAAACCCTTGGCAATATCCTCTACTGGCTGATTCTGCTGCTGTTCCTGCCTTTTGTGCTGGATGCCCTGGCCTTGCAAGGGCCGCTGGAGCCAATTCAAGGGGCCGTGGCTCAGGTGCTAGAAGCGCTGCCACGAATCTTTAAGGCGGTGCTGGTGGGGGCGATCGGTTGGTTCATTGCTCGACTGGTGCGGGTGGTGTTGACCAACTTCCTGGGATCGGCAGGGGTCGATCGCCTCGGTTACCGCATTGGCCTCAGCGGATTGGCAGGAACCCAAAGTCTGTCTTGGATTGCGGGAACCATTGCCTACACGGTGATTTTGATCGTCACGGCCATTTCGGTTTTGCAAGAGCTGCAAATCCAGGCCATTTCGGAACCCGCCGTGGCCATGCTGAATGAAATTCTGCTGGCAATTCCGTACATTCTGCGGGCCGTGATTATTCTGGCGATCGCCTATGCGATCGGGCGGTTTGTCGCCAATTTGGTCAGCAATTTCCTGAGTGGTGTGGGCTTCAATAACATGCCCCTCGCCTTAGGGCTGCCCATGACCGTGGGGGCCAAGTCTCCTTCGGATATTGCCGGGATCATCACCCTGGTGGGCATCATGCTGTTTGCCGCGATCGCCGCGATCGACAGCCTGAAAGTGCCGGAACTGACGGCCCTCGTTGCAGGGCTGACCACCATCCTCGGTCAAGTGCTCGTCGGGGCCTTGATTTTTGCCGTGGGCCTGTATCTGGCTAATTTGGCTTACCGGGTGATTGCCATGCCCGGCTCTCGCCAAGCCACCCTGCTGGCTCAAGTGGCCCGGTTGGCGATCATTGTGTTGGTGGGGGCCATGGCGCTGCAACAGATGGGAATTGCCCCGGATATTGTGAACCTGGCCTTTGGTTTGATCTTGGGCGCAGTGGCCGTGGCCAGCGCGATCGCCTTCGGTTTGGGCGGCCGTGATGTGGCCAGCGAGCAACTCCGCGAATGGATCAATAACCTCAAGCGCTAACCTCAAGCGCTAACCTTTGGTGTGATTAGTGCGATTTCCAGCGCGATCGTCAGCGCCAAAGGTTGTTAGCCAATTCTCAATGTGCTGATCCTGGCGTTGGGAAATGACCAAAAACAAAGACAAGGGGTTTAAACCCCTTGTCCCACCCGGCAAAACTAGGACAGAAATGCTTGGTGCATTCTTGCGGTTAGTCTTCAGAAACCCGAAACCCTAGCCTAAAAACCTAAAGATAAAAACCCTAAAGATAAAAGTCAGGCTTCGGTAAGCGCTCATTCAAAACCCAATCGCCAAGGGCTTTGATCTTGTAATCAATCGGATCATGAAGCGTGAAGGTTCGGAGGTTACGCCAGAACTGATCAAACCCGTAGCATCGACTGCTCGATCGCGCACCCATCGCCTCAAAAATTCCACTCGTCACATCCAATCCAACCTGGTGGGTAACCACCTTAGCCGAGGCAATTGCCAGGGCGCACGCAGCTCGCTCCTCTGATGACAGGGCCCAACTGCGATCCCAAGCGGTTTGCAAGCGCTCAGCCGCCCGGTCACAAAGCGCCGTAGCCGCCTCCAACCCAGCCCACCATTGACCATACCGTTGAAGGATATAGGGATCGTCACCAGCGGTGGGCACTCCGGCAGTGGGCCAAGGACGAGTGCAATGGCGAGTGTAAAGCTTGGCGCTATCTAACGCCCCCAGTGCAATTCCTAAGTAAATATTGGCTAGGTTGAGTTGTGTCAAACAGGCCCGAATGGTTCGGAATGGCTGATTGACTTGAGTTTGGTCTTCCAAAATTTCTTCCGGCTTCACCAAAACATTGTTAAAAACAACGCTGCCGCTATCGGTCTGACGTTGCCCAATATTGTCCCAATTATTTTGCAGCTCAATTCCAGCACGTCTCGTAGGCAAAATGGCAATGACCTGCTTGCCGGATGCTTCTTCAGTGGCCATGGTCGGCAAAATATCCGAGTCTTTGGCTCCTGAGCAAAATGTTTTAAATCCATTCAGGCGATAGATCCCACCCTCTCGACTTAACTTGAGATTGTGGTCTAGGGGATTGAGCGCATTACACCAAAACCAATTCTGTTGAATAGTTTCTTGATAGTAATAATCTCGCTGCTGAACAGTTCCAAATAGGTAAGGAATGATCACTCCCAAGTTGTGGTAGGAGTAAATATGGGCGATCGAGCTATCTACCTTGGCAAATTCGCGACTAATTTGCATTGCCAGAATCCAACTTTCTCCCCAGCCACCGGCAGAGCTGGGAATGATTAGCTTCAAGAGTCCGCTGTGACGTAGGCAATTGCGCTCAAGCAAGGGAGTCACGCCGGCTGCGTCTCGCTCAATCACCGTTGTCGAAAAATCTTCTGCTAAAGATCGAGCAACTGCCAACGGGTCAAGCCGGTTTTGCTCAGTCCAATCGCTAACCAAAACACTAGATCTTTCAGGTCTTAAGTTCGTCATAATGTCCTTGGCGATCGGGAAATCGGTCATCAACTGCAATTTACTCAGCAAGCCAACTCAAGTAGCTCTGAGGTTTGGGTTTAACGATTTGCCAACTGTAGCTCCCTAGAAAAGTTGAGTGCATCTAGAATTTCGATCTTCCAACGCTGAAACTCTAGGCTCGTGCGCGATCGAGGACGTGGTAAATCGATGGTGAACTCTCGATAAACCCGTCCAGGACATTGCAAAACAATCACTCGATCGCTGAGTAGCACCGCCTCTTCAACATCGTGGGTTACGAGTAACAAAGTTGGGCGATTCTCTTGCCACAGATTCAGCAAATGATCTTGTTGCTTGAGGCGAGTAAACGCATCCAATGCGCTAAATGGTTCATCCAGCAAAAGAATCGATGGACGAGTCACTAAAGCACGGGCGATCGCCACACGCTGCGCCATCCCACCTGATAACTGTCGAGGAAGTGCATCCGCAAACTGGCATAAACCAACCCGTGCAATGGCATCAGTGGTCAGCTCATCACGAACTGGGGGCGGTAATTTTGACAAGCCAAAGGCAATATTTTGACGAACTGTCAGCCAAGGCATTAAGCGCGGTTCCTGAAAGATCGTGCTCACCTTGGGATGTGGTTTTCGGATCACTTCATCATCAATCAGAACTTGCCCCAGGCTCGGATGCTCCAGACCGGCAATAATTCGTAGCAAAGTACTTTTGCCACAGCCGCTAGCACCGACTAATCCAACAATTTCACCCGGTTCTAGCGTCAAATCAATTCTGTCAATGGCAATGTAACCATTTCTGAACTGTTTTCCAACTCCATCAATTTTTAGCATGTTCAATAGCCCTCACTCACAGCGAGTCATATTCAGGTTCATCAATCCAACTGAGGCTCAAATTCATTCAAACTCTGGGAATCCCAAATTTCAAAAATTCCGCATCATAGTTTGACAATGCTTCATGCTTTCGTTCTTGGACAATGCTCTAAACAGATTGCTCACTCGATCCATAAACATCCTGCCAATACAAGAGACGCTTACCAAAAATCAGAAGAATCAAATCCGTGGTCTTCCCAATGATTGCGAATAGCAAAATGCTGCCCAAAATAATTGAAGGTCTTCCGGTGGCCTGTCCATCAACCAACAAAAACCCTAAACCTTGGCTGGCACCCATAATTTCAGCAGCAACCACAAACATCCATCCCAATCCCAATCCACTTCGTAACCCAACTAAATAAGCTGGTAGTGTGGCTGGGATAAAAACTCGCACAATAGATTCCCAATCGCTTAATCGATATACCTTGCCAACCTCAACCAGCTTGCGATCGACCTCTCGAACTCCCGTCATCAGATTTAGATAAACTGGAAAAAAAACTCCCACTGCAATCAGGGCTATTTTTGAAGGCTCCTGAATACCTAGCCAAAGAATAAATAAAGGAACCCAAGCCAGGGATGGAATACTCCGCAGTGCCTGCAACAGGGGATCGCACAATTGATGAAAAACTCGAAAATATCCTGTCAGAGCACCAATAATGGTTGCGAGACCACCACCAATCAAAAACCCCAAAAGCACCCTGTAAAGCGTGATGCCAATATGCCCAAAAAGTTGACCATCAACTGTCAGTTGCCAAAGTGTTAGCAAAACAACTGATGGTGCAGGCATCAAGTTTTCTGGAAAGATGCTGAGTCGCGAAAGAACTTCCCAAGTCAGCAGTAGAGCTACTGGCAAAATTCCTCCTTGGAAGATGGATGAATCCCGCCAGCGAATTTTCTGATTGGGCCGCAGTCGTCTAATCTCAGATTGCCTTTTGATGGTGGTGGTCACTGTTCTGACAAGCCTCAACTAGGTTCATATTTCCGGATTTGCCTGACCAGTCTGATTTTAGAGTTGACTTGCTTTCAGCAGCCAATTGATTACTCATGACTACTCATGATTACTCAATAGCTTAGTCAAGCCAACTCTCGGAATCAGTCAATTATTTTTTGACAATCTGATCAATGTACTGGGGATCGATGAGACTATCTACAACCTGATTGACGTTGACCGACTCTGAAATAATGCCACTTTTCTTGAGGACGCTCCCCGCTGCTACAATGGCATTCTTCTGTTGCCCGCCAATGGCTGAATTTGAAAGATCAGTTCGCTCCAGTTGCTTGGCCGCCACGGCAGGACTCAGCTTGGATTCCTTGACAAGAACTGCTTTCAATTCTTCCGGATTTTCCTGTGCCCATTGCCGTCCTTGTTCGTAGATTCGAAGCACACGTTCAACCAATTGTGGATAGCGTTGTGCAAATTCCTCCCGAACATTCAGTACGCCATAGCTATTGAATTCAGGGTTGCGGGAAAACAAACGAGCGCCACTTTCCAATTCAGCTTTTGCCATATGCGGGTCGAGGCCGGCCCAAGCATCAACGTCACCCTTTTCAAGGGCAGCACGACCATCTGCGTGTTGCAGCGGGATAATTGTCACGTCTTTGTCGCTCAGTCCCACTTGATCCAGGGAGCGCAGCAGGAAAATGAAGGCATCAGTGCCTCGGGTGGCAGCAACTTTCTTGCCTTTGAGATCCGAAACACTTTTAATTGATGACTCGCCCTTGGTGACCAAGGCCACCCACTCGGGTTTGGAATAGGTATAGATTGACTTGATGGGATTACCATTCGCCTTCCCAATCAGGGCGGAAGCTCCAGCCGTTGAGCCAAAGTCTAAGCTACGAGCATTCAAGAACTCCAAGGCTTTGTTACTGCCTTGACTTAAAACCCATTCAACTTGGATTTTGTCTTTTGCAAATTCCGACTCAACCCAGCCCTTTTCTTTCAGAACAAGGCTCACAGGATTGTAATAGGCGTAATCTAATCGAATGGATTTGGGCAAGTCTGCTTTGGTTGCATTGCTGCATCCCACGGAAACGATGAAAACCAGGGCAAGACTTAGCAACCATTTAGGAAGCTTGAAGGTTTTGGCAATGAAACGAACAACTGTACTTTGACTGCTCATGCTTAGCTCCTGGTCATATGGAGAACTTGACGGATTGACAGTGTTGGTTAAACGGCGATGACGATTTCTTGCTGGAATTCCTAGTGCTTGCCAGCGGATGAACTAAACCGGTGCTGATTGGGGAGAGGGCAAACGATCGCGCAAGCTCTGGGCTGAGGCATCGCCAAAGGGGCCAAACATCAGGGGATTGACTAGATGTTGGGTGGATTGTTGTTCAACGGGAGCCAGGGGGAGTCGAGGCAGTAACAACTCCGCTGTGCGATAGGCTTCTTCCAAGTGGGGGTAGCCCGAGAGAATGAAGGAATCAATGCCCAAGTCCGCGTATTCCCGTAAGCGTTCGGCAACTGTTGCGGGATCGCCAACCAACGCTGTTCCGGCTCCTCCGCGCACCAGGCCAACACCCGCCCAAAGGTTGGGAGAAATTTCCAGGGACTCTCGACTGCCGCGATTGAAATGGGTCATGCGACGTTGGCCTTCAGAATCCATGCGAGCAAAATCCGCCTGTGCGCGAGCAACTGCTGACTCGTCCACGTAACGCAGTAGGTCTTCTGCGGCTGCCCAGGCTTCGGATGTTGTTTCTCGCACCACCACATGCAGCCGAATTCCAAATCGTACCGATCGCCCTTGGGATTCGGCCTGTTGTCGAACATCAGCAATTTTTTGAGCGACGGCGGCTGGCGGTTCGCCCCAAGTCAGATAGGTATCGGCGTGTTTGGCTGCGACCCGGTGCGCGGCAGTTGATGAGCCGCCAAACCATAGGGGCGGATAAGGTTTTTGCAGTGGTGGGAAAACTTGCTGTCCACCGCGCACATCAATATGGCTACCGGTAAAGTTCACGGTTTCCTGAAGCAGCAGCTTTCGCCAAACTGTCAAAAACTCGTCAGTGAGGGCGTAGCGATCGTCGTGGGCTAAGTGCAGGCCATCGCCTGCTAATTCCACAGGGTCGCCACCGGTAACAACATTGATCAGTAGTCGGCCCCCAGAGAGGCGATCGAACGTGGCGGCCATGCGTGCTGCCACACCCGGCAGCGTGAGTCCGGGTCGCACGGCTACCAAAAATTTCATCCTCTGCGTTACAGCAATGAGCGCCGAGGCAACAACCCATGCGTCTTCGCAGGCCCGCCCTGTGGGCAATAGTGCTCCCGAAAACGGTAGGGCATCGATCGCCTGAGCAAGCTGTTTGAGATAGGCGAAATCTGAAGGACGACCGCCAATATTCGTCCCCAAGTAGCGTCCATCACCATAGGTTGGAATAAACCAAAGGACATTCACAGTTGGCTACTCACGTTCAATCAAAAGGTGGGGATGAGGCCGGAGCGCAAACGCTTTTGAACTTTAAAAGCGTGCATCTCATGGCTGGTTTAATTGGCGGCTCCAGGTGAATGGGGCTGACCGATATGGCTGGCTCATATGCTTGGTCTATGCCTATGAATTGAAGCCATGTTTTACAAAATACGATATTCAGATCGGAATACCGTATTTTCTCGAAAGAATATTACACAGATCTCAAGAATTATGCAAGTTCAGTTTCGAATATTTCCTTCAGTTGATCGAACAAGCGTCGAGTGAAGACCTGAAAAATCAGAATTTTATTCCCGATATCAAATTGCTGTGTGTCTTGCTCCGTAAGGCTTTCGCGAATGTATTTAAACTAAAAATCTCTCGTGCTTTGTATTTTTCTGAAGTGGGCTAGGTGCTTTCACGTTTCGATCGGTACAGTAGCTAATGCATCACTCGCTTTAGATTAATTGCCTGTTTTTGTCTAGTATTTCAAGCTACAAAAATAATCTTTCTGCCGATACAGCCTTGATCTAAAATAATTGGCACGCCATATGGCAGATGCCATGAAGCAACGATTCGGTGGTCATTGCCCACCCACGGGCTAACCCGCTAACCTTTAGTGCGATTAGTGTAATTTCCAGCGCGATCGCCAACGCCAAAGGTTGTTAGCCAATTCCTAATGTGCTGATCCTGGCGTTAGGAAACGATCAAAAACAAAGACAAGGGGTTTAAACCCCTTGTCCGGATCCCTGGCCTAAGCTTCTGGTCTGCTGCCTGGGTCTCTTCTCAATGCTTGAGAAAATCAATGCTTGAGAAAACCCTTGAAGAAGAGCTGTTAGAAAAGCTGCTAAAAAAAGTTGCTAAAAGAAGCTGCGGTTGCGTTGCAATTGCTGGGGAAACGGCAAATTTTGGGACTCATGAAAATCTGTTTGTACCTTAGCCGTTAACCGGCGAGACACCTGGCGGACAATTTGCCCCAGCAGTCGATCGCCCGTTCTTTGAATCAATCCTTGGGGCAAAACCCGAATAAAGCGCGGAAACCACACATCCACATTCAAATCCAGCGTCCAAGTGACGTGGGTACTCACGGGTTGCTCGGCCGCTTCGTCGGGATTGTCCACCGCCACCAGTTTCATGGCGGCCTGGAAGTCTACGGCGTAGCCCGGTGGGTCATAGTCGGGCACGGGTACGGTGCGGATGCCATAAACGCCCTGTTCCGGCGGCAGGAGTTCGAGGCCCACTTTCGGTTCCACGTAATAGTCAAATGCGCCAAAGTGCCCGATCGTGATGGCATAGCTGTTTTGGTCGATCGGGTTGACCTGCATTGGATGAGCACAGCGGTGAAACCACTCCTGATGTCCATCGAGGTAGTTGGCAAAGGTTTCCGGGGCGGCGGCGATTTCCATGTAGTCCTCAAAGCGGTTATAGAACCGCATGGGCCCATCGCTGTCATCCTCGGCATCGGAGTCCGGTTGGGCGTTTTGAGCACCCTTCTGAGCGTCATTCTGGAAACCGTCTGGATTGCTACTCTGAGCGGTCTGCTGCGGGTTGTGAATATTGATTGACGGGTCTTGCGCCTCAAGGGCCGCATCGTCCGATCGCCCCTCGTTGGGATCGGATTCCGGTGACCAGTCAGGGGTAGAACGCATAGCCATGCAATATCAACACCTTGGAGACTATAGCCTGCTCGATCGCCCAACGTCCTGGCCTAGGGAACCAATTTGCCCCAGGTGGCTGGGCCCACCACCCCATCGGCTGTCAACCCTTGGGCTTTTTGATAGGCCAGCACTGCGCTAACCGTTGCGTCGCTGTATAACCCCGTGGGCGGAATATTCAATTGGAATTGTAAATAGCGCACTGCCGGGCCATAGCCGTGATTGGGTCGCAACACAACGCGATCGACCGTGATCGACGTGATCGCTTCCCACATGGCGCGATTGCTGGCTTCCGTTTCCGCAGGCGAAATGGCAAAGATGGTTTTGAGGCGTTGTTTCGCCTGGTTGGTTTGGGGCCCCAGCTTGCCATCGGCGGCCAAGGGCTGGCCCGTGGGTGTGGCGTAAACCTGCAACCGGTTAAGGGCCTGCTGCAATTTCACAATTTCTGGGTCGCTGGTGGCCGGGGGCGGCGTGGTGGCCGTTTGGCCGCCGGTCACGCCCGCCACGATCGCCCGCGCCATTTGGTCTGGGTCAAACCGCTTCATATCATCGACGGAATCCACAAAGCAGCATTCCACCAAAATGCTGGGCATATCCGTATGGGCTAGCACGTAGAAGTTGCCCTCTTTGATGCCACGGTTGACATAGCCCAGTTTCAGAATTTCCGTGAGCACGGGTTGGGCAAATTTCTTCCCAGAATTGCTGGCATACCAAACTTCAGAACCGCTGGTGCGGCCGTTGTAGCTGTTGAAGTGGATGGAGACAAATAAATCCACATTGTTGGCATTGGCGGTGGAACAACGCTTGGAAAGCGAGTCCATGACGCTGGAGGCGCTTTTGGGGGTGCAGTTCACCACCTGATGACCCAAGGCTTGCAGTTGACTGATCACCCTTGTGCCGACGGCGATCGTGAGGTCATCTTCTTTTTTGATGCCCACTGCGCCAGTGTCGGGGGCCGCGTTGTGGCCCATGTCAATCCCATATTTCATTGAATTCGGTCTCCTCGGGTCTCTCAGGCTGCTAATCAGTCTAGCCGTTGCATTGAGGGAGCGGCGACTGGGCGATCGCCCCTAGGCGGTTGTCTGGCGGGGGGGCAATCGCCACCCAATTTGAACATCACTCCCCGCAGGGAGGATGCTGCTCCAGGGCGAGCTTGAGATAGCGTCCCGTGTGGGAAACCGGATTCACCGCCACCTGTTCCGGCGTGCCGGTGGCGATGATTTGCCCACCCCGATCGCCCCCTTCGGGCCCCAGATCAATCACCCAATCGGCGCACCGGATGAAGTCCAAGTTGTGCTCGATCGCCAGCACCGTGTTGCCCTTATCCACCAGTCGTTGCACCACGTCCAGCAGCTTATGCACGTCATAGAACGAAAGTCCCGTGGTCGGCTCGTCGATCAGATACAGGGTTTTGCCGGTGGCTCGGCGGGATAGTTCCGTGGCCAGCTTCACCCGCTGGGCCTCGCCGCCGGAGAGGGTGGGGGCCGGTTGGCCGAGCTTGATGTAACCCAGACCCACATCGGAGAGGGTTTGCAGACGACTGACGGCTTTCGGCACATTTTGGAACACCTCCAGGGCCTCATCGATCGTCATTTCCAGCACGTCGGCGATCGAGTAGCCCTTGTATTTCACCTGGAGCGTTTCCCGGTTGTAGCGCTTGCCTTTGCAGACTTCGCACTGCACATAGACATCGGGCAAGAAATTCATTTCGATCGTGTTCACGCCCTGGCCGCCACAGGCCTCGCAGCGGCCACCCTTGACGTTGAAGGAAAACTGGCCGGCTTTGTAGCCCCGCGCTTTGGCCTCGATCGTCTGGGTGAACACGTCACGGATGATGTCAAACGCGCCCGTATAGGTGGCGGGGTTGGAGCGGGGCGTGCGCCCGATCGGGGATTGGTCGATCGCGATCGCCTTGTCGATATGTTGCAGGCCGCGAATATCGCCCAAATCCGCCGGAAACGGAATTTTGTGACCCAGGTGGTGATAGAGCGCAGGCAACAGCAGCTCATTCACCAAGGTGGACTTGCCGGAACCAGATACCCCCGTCACGCAAACAAATTTGCCCAGGGGCACTTCCACGCTTACGTGCTGCAAATTATTGCGGTAGGCATCCAAGATTTTCAGACTCAGGCCATTGCCCGATCGACGCTCGGCCGGGGTGCAAATTTGCCGCCGCCCGGACAGATAGGCCCCCGTTAAGGAGGTTTCCGCCTTCAGCAAATCCGCCAGGGAACCTTGGGCCACAATTTCGCCCCCATGGATGCCCGCGCCGGGGCCAATGTCCACCAAGTGATCCGCCGCCCGAATCGTGTCTTCATCGTGCTCCACCACAATCAGCGTGTTGCCCAAGTCCCGCAACCGGGTGAGGGTGGCCAACAGCCGATCGTTATCCCGCTGGTGCAGACCAATGCTCGGTTCATCCAACACATAGAGCACCCCCGTCAAGCCTGCGCCAATTTGGGTGGCTAGGCGGATCCGCTGGGCCTCGCCGCCGGAAAGGGTTGCCGCCGATCGATCCAAGGTCAAATAATCCAACCCCACATCGATCAAAAACTTCAACCGCGATTCCACCTCCTTCAGCGCCAAGGCCCCGATCGCCTGTTGCCGTTCTGACAGGAGCGATCGGCCATCAACGCTGCCCGTGAGTTGTTGCACCCGCGCCAAGGCCTCTCGTACCGACACATTGGTTAAATCAATAATTCGGTAGGGCCCCAAGCGCACGGCCAGTGCCTCCGGTTTCAACCGTTGACCCTGGCAAACCTCGCAAGCTTGATCGACTAAATATTGCTCTAGCTTTTGTTTGTATTGATCAGAGGTGGATTCGCGATATTGTCGATCCAAAATCGGCAAGATCCCTTCATACTTTCGGTGATAGCCCTGGCGTTCTCGGAATCGGGAATCCGTTTCAATCCAAATTGGTTTATCCGTGCCGTACAACAAGATCTGTTGCTGTTCTTCGCTGAGCTGGTTCCAAGGCGTTTGAATTTCAAACCCAAAGGCCTGCCCCACACTGTGCAGCAAGGATAGGTAATAGGTACTGTCCTTATCTGACCAAGGGGCCACCGCCGCATAGACCGGCAACTTGGGATCAGGAATTACCAATTCTGGGGAAAAGGTGCGTAAGAATCCCAATCCATGACAAGCGGGACAAGCCCCATAGGGTGAATTAAACGAAAAGAGTCGCGGCGACAATTCCTCCATCACCGCGCCATGTTCAGGGCAAGCAAAATTCTCAGAAAAAACCAAAGATTGGGGCAATTCTGTTGCCGTTTCGGAATTCGCTTCCCCATTGGTCGAATCCGCAGCCGTTGTGCCATTGGCTCCGGAATCCGTCGAATTAGCGGCGGGCAAAATATCCACCACAGCCACCCCGCCCGCATGTTTGAGGCAAGTTTGCAAGGAGTCAACGAGCCGCTCTTGGATGCCTTCTTTTTTAATTAGGCGATCGACCACAATTTCAATGTCGTGAAATTTGTTTTTATCCAGTTCGATCGCATCGCTCAGCTCGCGCACTTCCCCATCAATTCGCACCCGCGCAAAGCCTTCGGATACCAAACTCGATAGCAATTTTTTGTGGGTTCCTTTTTTGCCGCGCACCACCGGGGCCAGAATTTGGAACCGAGTCCGATCGGGCAGTTCCATCACCCGATCGCACATTTGATCGATCGCTTGGGGCGCAATTCCTCGATCGCAAACGGGACAATGGGGTTCACCGGCCCGCCCATAGAGCAACCGCAAATAGTCATAGATTTCCGTCACCGTGCCCACGGTCGATCGGGGGTTGTGGCTGGTGGATTTTTGGTCGATCGAAATGGCCGGACTCAGCCCCTCGATCGCGTCCACATCGGGCTTATCCACCTGTCCCAAAAACTGCCTTGCATAGGCGCTCAGGGACTCCACATAGCGCCGCTGACCCTCTGCAAAGATCGTGTCAAACGCCAACGAAGATTTTCCCGATCCCGACACCCCCGTAAACACAATTAATTGGTTGCGGGGCAGCTCCAAATCAAGATTTTTCAGGTTGTGTTGCCTTGCGCCGCGCACATGGATCCGCTCGCGGACTTCGGGAGACTGCGGCTGGCGATCGGGATGGGGACGGGAATTAGCAGAACTAGCCATGGGGGCAACCACCGCAACAAACGCCAGCAAATCGAAAATAGCGCTCTTTATCCTAGCGTTCGATCGGGGTGGGCGGCGGCGCAACGGTCAAGGGGCGCGTGCAAAATTGAACGATGGGAAGCGGGGTTCGTTGGCGCTGTCGCCGAAGCAGCTCAAGATTTTGGCTATTTTCCGAGCGATCGCCCTAGGGTGTGGGTAGGGTGTGAGCCGGACAGTCAGTTACGGGATCCGGAATCAAGCCCGTTGGCGGATCCAATGCGCGGCTATGTTTTGCGGGAGGTGAAACCGCATGTGGAGGATACGTTGATCAATTTGAGCAAGACTACAATTGGCTATGAGATTAGCTTTAACAAGTATTTTTACAAGCGCCAGCCGTTGTGATCGTTGGTGGAGGCAATGGCGGAGATTCTCCAACTTGAGGCAGAAACGGAGGGCTTACTCAAAAATCTGGTGAATTTTGCGGGGTTATGAGGAATGGCTAGAGATATGTTTCATGATCTGGTCAAGGCTGGATTGGAGGCAGAGGGATGGGTGATTACGGCCGATCCGTTATATCTATCGTTTGGTCGCGTTAATTTTGAGGTGGATTTAGCGGCGGAGCGGGTTATCGCAGCGGAACGGGAAAATCGGAAAATTGCAGTCGAAATCAAAAGCTTTGTGAAGTCGTCATTCATAACCGATTTTTATAGTGCATTGGGTCAATTTCTAAGTTATCGGTTGGCACTTCAGAGAGTCCAGCCAGATCGAGAGTTATTCTTGGCAGTGCCGCTGGAAACTTATGAACGCTTTTTTTCACTGGAATTTACGCAATCAGCAATTCAAGAATATTCACTACGGCTAATTATTTATGATTCTGAGCAGGGAGGTTTAGTGCGATGGATCGATTAATCATGTATCGCAATGCAATTAAACAATTATTGTCTGAGTACCACTCTGGGGAGCGTGTGGGAAATGCATACGAGTCTCAGTTGATTTTGGATGAGGTTCGCGATCACTATCTTTGGTTAGATTTAGGTTGGGAGGGGTCGAAGCGTATTTACCATCCGATTATGCATTTCGATATCAAGGATGGGCGGGTCTGGATTCAGGAAAATATGACGGATCAAGATCCGGCGGAAGATTTGATCGAGTTGGGGGTTGAGCGATCGGATATTGTCCTGGGGCTACAGCCACCGTTCAAGCGTCCATTTACTAATTATGGAGTGGCATAGTGATTAATTTTCTGAAACATAAGCGATCAGAAGAGCTGAATGAACTAAATTAAATTCTGATTGTTGAAGCTGTAACCGGAAAAAACAAGGTCTAAAACCATGCCAAAATCAAGCAAATACCAATGGGTTTATTCTCCCTCGAAGCAAAACAAACCCAAAGTCCCCGAAGCCGAAAAACAAGCCATTACCCAACAGGTGCAAACCCTGATCGACACTGACCTAGCCCCACGCTATCTCCACCAAGACCAACACGCCTACTTCCAAATCGAAAGCCTATTCATCAAATGGCATCGCAGCTTTATTTATCTCTGCTACACCTGCCGCCTCAAGAACTCGGAAGCCGTTGAAGCCGCGATCGCAGAATTCAAAGACAGCGTGATCAGAGAGGCGATCGAAGAGCGATTCACCCGCCTCGAATACGTCGCTCCCGACCAATTTAATCTCGCCTACTTCCGCCACACTGGTAAATGGTGGACAACCCACGAAAACATCACCCTTGATGCTGCACTCACCACCATTCGCGAATACGAAATCTATCACCCCTAATCCACGCCACCCAGGGCGATCGGCCCATGACCCCAGACACCCAAGCCCAACCCCTCACCGCCGAAACCGTCCTTGCAACCCTGCGCCAACTTTTCCCAACGCTTCAACAACAATACAACATCAAAAAACTCGGACTCTTTGGTTCCTACAGCCGCAACCAAGCCACCGCAGAAAGCGACATTGATCTACTTATCGAACTTGATTCCGACATCACCTTCGGTCTCATCACCTTTTGCCACATCGAAAATACCCTAAGCGAAAAACTCGGCAAAAAAGTTGATCTCGTGATTTCTGAAAACCTCAAACCCAGCCTGAAGCAAAATATCTTAGACGACGTGATTTATCTATGACTCCCAGAAAAATTAGAGACTTTCTCAACGATATGATTTCCTCGATCGACCTTACTCAGGAATTTATAGCCGGTCTAACCTTTAAAACATTTGAGGATGATCAGAAGACCATTTTTGCCGTAAGTCGAGCCATTGAAATCATTGGTGAAGCCTCCAAGCAGATTCCAAAAGAGATTTGCGAACAATATTCAGCGATTCCATGGAAAGCGATCGCAGGTATGAGAGACAAAATGATTCATCACTACTTTGGTGTGAACTTAAAAATACTCTGGAATACTGTTAATAATGATCTACCAGTCCTCAAACCAGAATTACTCAAAATCCTCAACAACCTAACAGACTAGAAAATTATGCTCAATGAACCAAAGCCAACAACCCTCACCGCTGAAACCGTCCTCGCAACCCTGCGCCAACAACCCAAGCTCTTTGAGCAATACAACATCAAAACCTTGGCCCTCTTCGGTTCCACCGCTCGCAACCAAGCCACCGAACACAGCGACCTCGATTTCTTAGTCGAATTTGTCGGAAAACCCACCTTTAAAGGATATATGAAACTAAAGTTCTACCTGGAAGAGCTGTTTCATAAGCCCGTCGATCTAGTGACTCAAAGATCAATCAAATCAATAATTCGAGACCAAGTTCTAAGCGAAGCAATCTATGTCTAGAAATATTCGGCTTTATATTCAAGATATTCTCGAAAGCATCTCTAAAATCCAAAAAGCAACCAGGGAGTATCAAAAGGCAGATCTACTAAAAAACGATATCGTTTTTGATGGTGTTATCTTGAATCTGCAAATCATCGGAGAATCAGTCAAGCAAATTCCGCTATCTATTCGAGAAAAATATCCACAAATTGACTGGAATAGCATCATTGGTCTACGAAATATCATCGCCCACACTTATTTTTCACTAGATCCAGAGATTATTTGGGACATCACTCAAACTGAACTTGATCCGCTCAAGAGCTGCATTGAAACTATTGAACAGAATGAAGATCTCAGTTAAATTCAGCCTGAATTAAAAAGCATCTGACTTAAAAAGCACCATCACGATCAACACAAAAACATGACAACCCTCACCGCCGAAACCGTCCTTGCAACCCTGCGCCAACAACCGAACCTTTTTGAGCAATACAACATCAAAACCCTCGCCCTCTTTGGTTCCACTGCCTGCAACCAAGCCACCGAACACAGCGACCTCGATTTCTTGGTTGAATTTGCTGGCGATCCAACCTTGAATTTATATATGAGTCTGAAATTTTTTCTCGAAGACTTATTTCAGAAAAAAATAGACTTAGTAATCCAAGAAGATATTAAACCCCAGATCAAAGAAAGCATTATTCAAAAGGCGATCTATGTCACGCAACCTCAAACTGTATCTAGTGGATATTCTCAATAGCATTGACAACATTCAAAGCGATACTACAAACATAAGCTATGAGGAATTTGTACAAGATCGACGGACAAAAGATGCAGTGATTCTCAACCTGCTCATCATCGGAGAAGCAACAAAACAGATTCCGCAAGACATTCGTGATCAACATCCAGAAATTCAATGGAAACAAATTGCAGGCATGAGAGATATGATCGCCCACGCCTATTTCAGTATCAACAATAAAATTGTCTGGAATATTATCGAAAATGATCTAGATTTTCTAAAAACCTGTATCAAAAATATTCAAAACAATGAAGAAGACCGTTGAAATGTTAGAAATAAGGATACTTAGCATGGTCAGCCAAACGAACACACATATTCTAACCGCCGAAATCGTCCTCGAAACCCTACGCCAACAATTAGTGGATTAGTCGATCGCAACTACTACCAAAGCGGTAACCCCAGTGACCATGATTCCAACCTCGCGATCGGGGCGGGCGGCGGCGCGGCCGAGACCGAAACGGTAGGATGGAAAGTGACGGGGCGATCGACTCAAGCCAATTTGCCCCAGTTCCCCGGCCAGGAGATTTTGCCCATGATCGCCCAACTGGACAAGCACCCCCAAAGCCTCGTTGTCTACAGCCCGGAAGCGTATCTTGATCGGGAAGTCAACAGCGATCAGCGTCATGAATACCGAGATGGAGTCATCATCCCCATGACTGGCGGAACCCCCCAACACAATCGCATTAGTGGATTGTTCTACGCACGCCTACTATTTGCACTGCTCAATCGTCCCTATGAAATCTTTCATACGGATCAGCGGCTGTGGATTCCTGAGCGGCGGATGTATACCTATCCCGATGTGATGGTGTTGCCCAAGCCGATCGAACTGCAAGCGGGTCGCAAAGATACGGTAACGAATCCCTTGCTGATTGCAGAAGTATTGTCCAAATCCACCCGAAACTATGATGGGGGCGAAAAATTTGCCGCCTATCGCACCATTCCCAGCTTTCAGGAATATCTCCTAATTGACCAATACGAAATGCGCGTTGAGCAATTCATCAAATTAGAAGATTGTGAGTGGCGATTTTTGGAATATCGCAAGCCTGAATCTACCCTTCAGCTCAAAACCGTTGAATTAACTTTGCAATTAACTGATCTTTATAGCAATATTGATTTTTCGGAAATGGATTCATCGACTGATGAGCTGGCGATGGATCAGCCGGAAGATCAACAGAATATTTGAAACGTCAAAACTGAGAGGCTGCGGATCTTAACAATTGATGCGGACAAAATGCTTAAGCAGCCTGCGCCGCAATCGTCTTTACTTTGTTAGTCCCCAAAGATCCTTTTCAGATACCCTCGTAAGCCCTGAGATTCAATTGAAAACCAAATTAACAGGCATGATTCAAAAATTCCAGAAAAACACTGCTCAAGAGCCAAGCGAGCAGCCCAAAACCCAGCTCAAAATCTTGAATCATAGGCTCATCAATCGTGGAGCTTGGCTCGGCTCTGGGGCGATCGCGATCGGGCTAATTCTGATAGCTAATCCTTTGCGGGCCCAGCTCCCCAGCAACAGCAATGATCCAAATAATGCGCCCGATCGACAGCCAACTATGGCCCTGATTTTGGAAAACCGTACCAAAGATGCTTTTATTCGGCGGTTTGTGATTCGAGAACGGCGCAATCGCCCCGGAACGGATTTATTAGCAAATTCCATTGGCATTTATCCCAACGAAGCTCGCCTCATGACCGGTAATTATCCGCGTCGGCTTTTGAGTTGTGTGGAGGTGGTTCCTGTCGGAGGGGGCGAGCCAGTCCGCCACATTGATATGGGACGGGTGCAAGTTGCAGGCAATCGAATTCGATTCAGCATTGAAGGAAATTGGAAAGAACCGCCCTTTGCACCGGGCCCTTGCCCCTAGACAATGTTCGCAAAATTCTAGCCTTGCCAATAGTCTTGGAAAGATCTTGAATGTCATGGATTCTTGCTACCCAATTTTGCAAAATTGCCAGCGTGAACGTGTGAGTGACGGCGCGATCGTCCCTGTTTTAGATGGGTGTGATCGGGCAGCCAAAATTCTGTTTATTGCTCTGCCCCAATTGGGGGATTTTGATAGTTTGGAATATGCCTGGTGGTTGCGTCGGGAGGCCGATCGCCTGCGTGATCACGAAATTGTGCTGCGGGCTGTGGGGATTGGCGATCGCTCCTCGGGGGAAAAGTTTTGCGATTACACGGGGTTTCCCGCCGAAGCGCTGTTGATCGATCCCACGGCGGATCTCCATCGAGAATTGGGGTTGTATGGCGGTTTAACCCGATCGTGGTTGGGTTTGCGATCGGGCCAAAGTGCTTGGGTGAATTTGATGTTGATGTGCGCGGGCATTGGCAGTCCGGGCACGCTGGCGGAGGTGTTTCGGGGTTACCGGGGCGATCGCGCTGCGCCGCAGTTGATCGCTGACGACGAAACGATCGACACGAAATTACTGCCCCCGATCAAGGGTGAATTTTTTGCCCTGGCCGGTGGGCGCGGGTTTCAGCGTCCCTTTGAGCTGGCTACCTTGCGACTGCGAAATATGGTGGAAGTGTTGAGCCACTGGAATCGCTACGTTCCTGATGCTCAATATATGACCCAACGGGGGGGAACCTTTGTGTTCGATCGCGCCGGGACGTTGCTTTATGAACACCGCGATCGGGGAATTCTGGGCTTTGCCGCGAACATGGCTAATCCCTTGGCTTTCCTAGATCAGTTGGAACCGCCGAATTTGAACCCATCCCAGGCCGCGACGGTTGGCGACCCGGCTTAACCGCCCATCACTTGGGCAGAGCATCACGGGCGGCGATCGCATCGGGAACCCCCAAGGCGGCCGCGCGATCGAACGCTTCCCGGGCCTCAAAATTTCGCCCCTGCTTGGCCAACGCGCGACCTAATTTGAAATGGGCCATGCCCGTGTTGGGCTGCAACTCCACCAACCGCCGATAGCCAATAATCGCCACCAGCACATCGCCCGATTCCAAACTCAGATCCGCCAGAGCCTCTTGGGCATCGTAGGAATCTCCATCGGCCGACACCGCCCGTTGATAGGCGGCGAGCGCTCCAGGAATATCGCCCTGTTCCCGCAGAATTTTGCCAATTTGCAGATGAACGGTTGGATTTCGCGGATTCAGTCGAGCTGCCTGGGCAAAAGCCGCCGTGGCCTCCGTGCTGTTGCCGGCCGCCAACCAGGCCACCCCGAGCGAAACATAGGTGCTGTCGCGGCGGGGGTTCAGCTTTTGGGCCGCTTGCAACGCCGCGATCGCCTGTTGCACTTCGCCGGTCTTCAGTAGGGTTAGCCCCACAAACTCCTGGGCGGTCGCATTCCGGGGATCCAGATTCAGAACTTGACGGTAGGCTTGCAGTGCGCCGCTGTAGTTGGCCTGGCGATAGAGCACGGCTCCCAGCCCCAAATGGGCATTCAGGTGACGCTCATCCAACTGCACTGCACGGTAGTAGGCGGCTAAGGCTGGCTCCAGGTCGTTAGTGTTGGCAAAGCTGAACCCAAGGGCATAGAAAAATTCAGCATTGCGCGGATCAAGCACCGTTGCCTGTTGATAGGCCCGGGCCGCTTCTGCGAAGTTGCCGCGCATGGCTTGCACATAGCCAATGCCGGAATAGATGCGGGCGTTGTCTCGATCGAGCTGGGCCGCCCGTTCATAGATCACTAGGGCCGATTCCCAATCGCGCCGCTGCACAAACTGCTCGCCCCGCTCGATCAGATCCTGAAGTTGGGGATTATTGCTGCTGTTGCTGACTTGGGCCAGGGTGAGGGGACTGGCTTGGGCTAACTCGGGGGCCAGCCCGATCGCCCCGAACCAAACCAGTAACCCCAGCGATCGCCCAATCAGCCGACGGTGGCGGGGTTGAAACAGGGATTGAATGGCCATAGTTGCGGTTTCGATCCTTGCGCGATCGAGCGAGTGGAAGCGTTACAGGAGATCTCTTGCCAAAGATTTATTGCCAAAAATCTCTTGCCAAAGATTTAAAGATTTACTGCCAAAAATCTCTTGCCAAAGATTTAAAGATTTACTGCCAAAAATCTCTTGCCGAAGATCTTAGGGCTTGCGGGGCCATCCCATCTGTGGACAGGCAACCAAAGACAAGGGGCTTCAGCCCCTTGCCATCCTGCTGGGATCTACCCTTGGGCGATCGCCTGGCCCGCCGCAATCCGGGCGCGATCGAACCCGCGTTGGTTCAGGATCTGCCAAGTGGGAACCATCTCCGGCCCCTGCATTGCCCCCATCAAGGTGGCCCGCAGAGTCCGCATCACCTGGCCCTTCTTCGTGCCCGTGGACTTCACCACCTGATTAATCAGCGCCATAGCCGCGTCGTGATCCAAGGGCTGGTCGGTCAAGCCCTCTGCCAGCGCCGCCAAAATCTCCGCGCCGCCGGCCTGGGCCAGTTGGGCCTTGGCTTCGTCGGTGTAGTCCACCGTTTCGCTAAAGAACAGCTTGGCCGCCTCAGGCGCTTGATCCAACCGGACGATCGCCGTGGCCAGCAGACCCGCCAAAGCCTCCAGCCAGGGGCGATCGGCTACGGGGTCGAAGCTGTAGCCCGCGCCTTGCCAGTAGGGAATCAGGCGATCGAGCAGCTCGGCCGGCGGCATCTTGTGCAGATATTGGGCGTTCAGCCAGTTCAGCTTGTCCCAATCGAACTTCGCGCCCGCCTTGTTCACGCGATCGATCTCAAATTGGGCGGCCGCTTGCTCCAGCGAAAACACCTCGTCCATCCCTTCCGGCGGAGCCCAGCCCAGCAGGGTCATGTAGTTGGCGATCGCCTCGGACAAATAGCCCATGTTGCGGAATTCCGAGACCGACGTGGCCCCGTCCCGCTTCGAGAGCTTGCGCCCTTCCCGGTTCAGGATCAGCGGCGTGTGGGCAAACTCGGGAACCGTTGCGCCCAGGGCTTCGTAGAGCAAAATTTGCTTGGCAGTGTTGGCGATGTGGTCTTCACCCCGGATCACGTGGGTGATTTGCATATCAATGTCATCGACCACCACGGCCAAGTTATAGAGCGGTTGCCCCACATCATCGATGCCGGCCGCCCGGGCCACCACCATGTCGCCACCCAGGTCAAAGCCTTTCCATGTCACCGTGCCGCGCACCCGATCGTTCCAAGCGATCGTCCGCTTGTCATCAATTTTGAAGCGGATCACCGGCTGGCGACCTTCGGCGATGAAGGCGGCTTCCTGCTCGGGGGTCAGGTTGCGGTGGCGGTTGTCGTAGCGGGGCGCTTCGTTGCGGGCTTTTTGGCCCTCGCGCAGGTGCTCCAGTTCTTCCGGGGTGGTGTAGCAGCGGTAGGCCAAGCCCTTGTCGAGCAGGGTTTGGATCGCTTGCTTGTAAAACTCATTGCGCTTCGACTGGTAGAACGGGCCTTCATCCCAGTTCATGCCCAGCCATTGCAGGCCTTCGAGGATGTTGGCTTCAAATTCGGGGCGCGATCGCTCGGTGTCGGTGTCTTCAATCCGCAGCACAAAGGTGCCACCCGTGCGACGAGCATAAAGCCAGTTAAAGACGGCGGTGCGGGCCGTGCCGATGTGGAGATTTCCGGTGGGGCTAGGAGCGAGGCGAACGCGAACGGACACGATGGTGTTGGGGGCTAAAGGATTGTCATAAAGCGGCTTTGATTGTAGCGGGTTGCGGCCCTGACGGGGGGCGATCGGTTGGCAGGACTAGTCCATACTCAAAACCGCACCGCATTCGTGATCACACCAAGACTCAGCTCCAACAAAACCAAAGACATCAATAGGGATTCCTTTATTTTCTCGATGCCGAATTAAGAAATTGAGGTACTAGGAACCTTGGAAGAGAGTAAAGCCATGAGGAGAATGGAATAGGTATCACCTCTAGCCTAAGGGTAGCTTGGGTAATGTCTCCGCAGAATAGCTAGGACAAAATGTTCGTGCATCGCAAACATTACAGGTTTCTTCATCTGAAGAGTTTTTCTCCCAAGTAGATATTAAGCGTCCCTGCTTAAGTTCCTTGGCTCGACAAATTTCAATCCTGGCTACTGTCTCGTCAAATTTATCTAAAGCCTCTTGAATTGAATTGAGATCTACGGTTACTACTCGGATTGCTCGCTTTAACCGATACGCCAACGGTAAATTTGGCACAGGCTGAGATGGTCGCCAACTTTTCAGAACCCGATCCTCCAAACTCCACTTCTCCGGCAAAACATCGGTCGTTCCTTTCTCAATTTCCTGTTTCAGACGAACTATATCCTGCCGGGTTGGCAATAACTCATTCAGGTAGATCAATACTCCGGCTACAACAGGTAAACTCTCCTGCTGTTTTCCTCTCAGATAAGCATAGGTTTGGGTTTGCCAAGCATAGATATCCCAAAAACTCAGATTATTCTCTGTCACTGTCTTCGGTGGACGACGCATTCCTTTATAGTCAATAATCACCTCAAAAGAATCCGACACATCTCGCTGAATTCCCTGCAAAATCATACGTAGAAGCTCATTATTCTGAAGCTCAGGAGCATGAAGTTCCACATGGGTAATCACATCTACAACCCCAGAAACCTCATAGCGATCTGCCTCTCTCGTTTGGTATTGGATCGGAATCAGATCCTTAGGAAGAGGTCTTGCCCCAGTAAGTCGCACCTCCGCCTTGCTGATCATCGGGAAAAGTAAAACACCTAACTCATTCACAGCCATTTTTGCCCGTTTATAGCCCAACTCCTCTAAATCCTGACTCCACGGAAACAACCCTTGTGCTGCAACACGCTTATTCACCAACTGACACATCTCATCCAGCAGATCATCAGTGTAAGGAGGAGCTTGCGGAGCCTGAATCTCCGGTATTCCTAGATAACGACGGTAGGCTTCCTCAAGGACACCATGGATAAAGGAACCAAACCAAGCTTGGAGGGGACGGGTCGCAGGTAACTTGCCGATTTTGGTATAGCGATATTGCAGTCCACACCGCAAAAAGCCGAGTAAATCTCCCGTCAAACTATAGGAGGGCAAGGAATATACTGGGGGTCTTTTGGAAAGTCGCATAGATTTATTGTTGTTCTCAGAATTACAAAGTCAATTACGAAATGTCTGAGTCACAAGCCACTAGATACCGTAGAACGGAAACGCATTAAGCCATTCCGATTGCCCTGTTCTCTGCCATCCCAAAGCCACATTCGGAATCGGTTTTCTGTCACGGGGTAAAGCAGAGTCTAAACCCACCAACAGCAAAATTTCTTGGGGACGACTATACGCCACAAAATACTGTCGATAAAGATCATCAAAACAGCGATCGCCCCCTGAGCGAGTATCCACATTGAGGGTGGTGTGAGAACGTACCATATTTTCGATGATTTGGGATGTTCCCTCTTTTTTAGGAAAACGCTTAAAAGCTTGAGAGTGATGGTTGGTCTTGAACTCAGAACCCACATCGATAATCACGAGGGGAAACTCCAACCCTTTAGCTTGGTGGATCGAGATAATGCTCAGGCGATCGCGTGGAAAGGTTTCCATCAGTTCTTCGTTGACCCCGACAGAGCCGGAAGCAATAGGAGAAAGAAAATTACGCAAGAGTTCCCGTACTGACGCATCACCAAGGCTGGGCTTATCAGGTTCCCAAATGACTCGTCCCTTAAATTTGCCAACCTGCTCCGACGCAGAAAGTTGACGGGTAAAGACCTCTAGGAAAACTTGACCCTCTGGATCGTCATAGAACTCCGGAAAGAAGTGGGTGATGGCATAGATTAAGTCCAACACTGGGACGGACCGTTTCCACCTCGGATTGCTTTGATGATTTGCCCAACCATCAATAAAATCCTTGAGTGCTGGGGAAGCATTTGGCGATCGCAGATAGTCCATTGCCACCTCACGCCAATTATCAAAGGTCGTCAGCGAACTATTATCTAGGTTATTTGTCCCCTCGATCACTGACCCATCGCCATCGAGAGCTTCCAGCAATAGTCCGCCCAACAATGCCACCCTCGGCTCTTCCGTCAGGGTCTGACCACGGGGGTTAAATACCGACAGGCGATCGCCGAACTTTTCTCGCAGGAGACCGGGTAACCGTAATGAGCCATCTTGTTTCCGCTCCCTTGGACTACTGCAAAGCAGGGCACAATCACCAACATCCCCACCCTTCTCAGCACATTGGATCAGTTCACCATTAGGCAAACGGTAGCCATCCCCCCGAAAGACTTTTTCAATAAAATCCGCCAGATCCGTCGCCAACTCATCGAGGTTTTCACGGAACATCCCCAAAATGGGCAGTCCTTGCTCGGCATTTCCTCCGGCAATCAGAGGAGGTTTCGATTTAACCCGCACTTCCTGATATTGGCGATCAAGGGTCACATAATCATTTACAAATTCGATGATGTTCTTGGTAGAGCGATAGTTTGTCCGCAAAAAGACCGTCTTCGGTGTTTCCCCAAAGAACCCGTGATGCCGTTCATCAAATCGACTAAACAATTCAACCGTTGCCCCCCGGAAGCGATAGAGGCTTTGGTCATCGTCTCCCACCACCGTCAAAGCGGCTTGGCTAACCTGACTCAGCTCAAAGTAGATTCTTTCCTGAAGGAGGTTACTGTCTTGATATTCGTCCACCAGCACAGCCCGAATTCTTTCGGTAAACTCCGGTAACTTCCTCTCCTGCAAGCGTTCCAAGAGGGTTTGCTCAAGGATGGCAAAGTCCACCATCAATTCCTCATCGAGGGCAGCACGATAGTCCTCCATAATTTCTCGTAAGGTATCGGCAACCTCTGGCTTATCCAAGCTACCGAGAAAACCTTCCCAATCGACCTGATCTTGAAACTGTCGATCCCAGAGCTGGAGGAGGTAATCGTTCTTTTTCCCAGTGTTGAATCCAAAGCGATTATTGTTCTGGAATGCCAGCAAAAACTGCTCTAAGTCTCCATCTTGGTAACGTTGGTCTTTGAAGAGTCCTTCCCGCAGCATCAAAGTTTTACTGACAAACTCATCGATGAGAATTGGGGGTTGGGTTCCCGGTTCGCGATAATCTCGCAGAATTTTCTCGCAAAGGCTATCCAGAGTCCCAGTCAGAATCTGGTTGATGTCCAACTTACGGAGTTTATCTTTAGTAGAATCAGTTAGCTCAGGATCTCGTTCTAGTTCCTCCAGCAGCAAAAATCCCCATCCCAAGATGCGAGATCGCAGTTCTTCTGCTGCCTTTTTGGTGAAGGTAGTGGCGAGGACGCTTTCGGGGGGCAATCCATCGACCAGAATAAGTTTGAGAATACGGAGAGTGAGACAGGTGGTTTTTCCTGTACCGGGGCCCGCAACAACAAAGAGAGGCTGATCTGGTGGGGTTTCTAGAGCTTGTCTTTGTTCTTCGTTAGGGAGATACCGGAATTTTCCGTAATTGCGGTAAAAGTCTTGGAGGGTAATCATGCTTAAGGATAAAAGTCATTTAATTGACATGATATCAATATTCATCGAATGTTTTTGTGAAAAGATAATTGTCTCGCAAAACATCTTCCTGTGCCATCATTGAAGTATTGCTTGATCGATTAGGCTAGTTTGGAAAGGTGTTCGATCGTTTAGCACCCAAGGATCAACCGATCAACGGGTGACAACCCCTATGAGCCAAGTTTGCCCGCCTAGTCAACCAGCGACCGAATCGATTAACCGCTTGTCGCTGCAATCCATCGCACCCGAGCAAATTTATCGCTTCACGATCGCGGAGTACGAGCGCCTTTATGAAACCGGCATTCTCGGCCCTGAAGTTTATACGGAACTCATTCACGGCATTGTTCTAAACCTGATTTCAACCAGTCCGCAACATGCCGCTTGCATTAATCGGTTAGCTCGGGATTGGGTCTTGTCCCTGCAAAAAAGGGCGATCGTGAGTGTTAAAAATCCGCTCAATTTGGGTGATGATTCGCAGCCGCAGCCAGACTTGGTGCTGTTGGAGCGGGCGGATGATTTCTATGCAAGCTATGGCCCTAAACCCAGCAATGTGCTGTTGCTGATTGAGGTGGCAGATTTTACCGCCAAATATGATCGCGAGGTCAAAGGGCCACTCTACGCACGATCGGGGATTGGCGAGTTTTGGCTAGTGGATTTGGAGCACAAAAAACTCGAGGTTTATCGTGATCCCAGTTCCGAGGGCTATCAAACCAAATTCACCCTCACCGCTGCCGATCGCGCCGCTTGCTTGGCCTTTCCCGACGAATCGATCGCCCTGTCAGACCTTTTTGGAAACCCAGCAGAATCATCCGCATAATTCGAGACATTGGTTGCTCGTTATTGCGCCAATGATTTTGCTAATAATCCAGCGGTAAATCGTAGGATTCCAACAGCGCCCGATCGCCCAATAATTCCGCCGTGGGTCGATCTTCTCGGATCCGCCCATGGGACAAAATCAAGGCTCGATGGGTGGTTTTGCCAATCCATTGCAAATCATGGGAAGCCACAATCAGCGATTGAATGGGCAAGGTTTCCAAAACCTGAGCGAGCGATCGTCGCCACCGAGGATCGAGGCCCGTGGTTGGCTCATCCAACACCAAAATGGCCGGCTCCAGGGCCAGCACGGCCGCCAAGGCCGCCAACCGCCGCTGCCCCCCCGAAAGTTCATGGGCCGATCGCCCCTCAAAGGCCAACAGATCAAAACGGGCTAGGAGTTCCCTGGCTTGGTTTTTGGCTTGGGCGATCGGGATGCCATAGTTCAGCGGCCCAAACATCACATCTTCCAAGATGGTCGGCATAAACAATTGGTCGTTGGCATCCTGGAAACAAAAGCCCAAGCGGCGGCGAATGGTGGGCAAGGTGCGCGGCTCCACCCGGGTTCCCCCAATCCACACAGCGCCCCGGCTCGGTTGCTTCAGGCCAATCAGTTGCTCCAAGAGGGTGCTTTTGCCACAACCGGTGGGCCCCAACAGGGCCACCCGATCGCCCGGCTCCAAAGCAAAGGAAATTCCCTGCAAAACCGGCGGCTGTTGGGGATAGGCAAATTGCAAATCTTGCACCAAAACGGCGGCCGACACTTCAGCGCGATCAAGCTCGCATTTAGAAAAAAGGGTCATGAAACTGTTGCGGCGGCCATGCGATCGAACTTTATTCCTGCTTGCTCAACCTTAAAGGGATTAGGGCAACAGCGCCAAACCAGCACCCGTTGGCATCGTCCCAAAGGGGGGCAAACCTGCGCCGAAACCCCTACTCAAAACCGTAGGAGCCGATCGCCAGACCAGCAGCCCCCACCGCCGCCCCCCACAACCACCAGCGATGGTGTGGCGGGCTGGGGTGCAATAGGGGCAAGGCTCCCCCATAGCCCCGAACCACCATGGCCGCGTAGACCCGCTCAGCGCGATCGAGACTGCGCAAATACAGAGAGCCGATGGTGGCGGCGCTGACATAGCGCAACCAACTGCCCGGCCCCGACAGCCCCCGACAGGCGGCCGCCCGCTGCATCCGTTGCACCTCGTCGATCACAATTTCCAGGTATTGCCCCGCCAAGAGGGCCGTTTCTCGCAAAGCGGCCGGCAGCGGCAAACTTTTCAAGGCGATCGCCAAACTATGGGGCGGCAGGGTCAACAACACCCCATTCATCAGCAACAGGCAAACCAGCGATCGCGCCATCAGGAAGCTGGCCCGCTCCCAACCGTGGGGCAAGGCCGCCAGGCTCAGAAACACCAGTTCCGCCCCCAACAGGCCCAGGAGCGATCGCGCCGGAACCCGCAACCAGCAAACCCAGGCGATCGCCAAACTGCCATAGACCGCCAACGGGGCCCAAGCGCCCACCCGCAAGCAAGCAGCCCCCAATACCCAAATCAGAGCCAACCGCAACCGCAACACCACCAGGGCCGGGCCCGGAGTCGATCGCTCCGAACCCCATGTTGATTGGCGATTGGCATTCAGGCTGATTTCAATCACGACTCTTCAGCTCGCTTGGGTTGCACCAACTTGGCGATCCCGAAGGCTGCACCAAAGGAAACCACACTGCCCAACAACCCCGTAATGGTTGTGCCCAAGGGCCCTAAGCCTTCAATGCCATAGTCTGCAAAGGGCGTAGGCACGGTAATTCGCACCTCTTCCGCCAGCCGAATAAAGCCCAAATCTTCTGCCACCTTTTCCAAGCCGTCGGGCCAGGAAGATGCCAATAAAGACAGCACCCCCGCCACCAACAGCACGCCGATCACCGGCCCTTGCCACTGTTCCAAACGCGGCTTGGCTCCCGGCAGCAGGTCGGGGCGAGCCTTGGTCAAATAGCCAATGACACCAGCGGTGATGATCCCTTCGCCCAAGCCAATCAGGATATGGACTCCGGCCATGGCGGGCACGGCGAGCTGAAAGGCCGCCGTCCCGGATAACACCAGCTCGATCGCACAGGCGATCGCCGCCACCACCACACTCAACCCCGCTGCAATTCCGGCCGCGAGCGGTAACCGTCGCTGGGATCCCCCGAGTAGGCGCTGAATCACCTGGGTCAAAATCCAGCCCGTCCAGACCCCAAAGACGGCCATATTCAGAATGTTGGCTCCCAGGGCCGTGATGCCGCCATCGGCAAACAACACCGCCTGAATCAGCAGGACTGTGGCGATCGAGAGGGTTCCCGCCCAGGGGTTACCCATCAACACGGCTGCTAGCGTTCCCCCCAGCAGGTGGCCGCTTGTGCCGCCAGCGACGGGGAAGTTCACCATCTGAGCTGCAAAGACGAAGGCTGTGGTTAGCCCCAAAATTGGCCCCTGTTTGAGGCCATAGGTCGATCGGGTTCGCGCCAGGGACAGGGCGATCGCCCCGATCGTGGCCGCCGATGTGACCGTTGCCACGGGCACTGAAACAAAACCGTCAGGAATATGCATGAAACCAGCCAGCGTTAATCACACAACAGATTGCCATTCCAAAAAAACAAGTTCAGCCCCAAAAAACAATCCCTACCGAGGGGATATGAATCGCCCGATGAAGTGGTGGGGTTGCTGCCCTTGGAGTTCTCAAATACCCATCTTCCAAACTGGCTCAATTGGCTTTTCAGAGCGATGCAGAAATCGGTCAAAAACCACCTGCCAATTCAATTTTTCCTGACTAAACCGATTGATTCTCGCTATCGATTTCTCAGCGAAATTATCCTTCTGCTCGAAAAATGAAGCATTGGGAGGATGCTCAATTCAATGCATTGAGTCTTGATCAAGTCGTGATTGAGCCTTGATTGGGGTTACCTGGCGTGAAGTGATCTGGGTTTAGATTTGTTCGCAATGCCGCTTGAGAATTGCCACTGATCCAGCATGATAGATTGCATCCCTATCATGGCCCAGATTTTTCAAACCCCTCAAGAATTAACAATCTTTTAAAAGCCGATGAATCATCCCATTGGCTTGGCTACCATAGCCACCGCCAAATAGATTAAAGTGATTCAAGATATGGTAAAGATTGTAAAGATCTTTGCGGATTTCATAACCTGATTCCAGGGAATTCACTTCACCATAACCTTGATAAAAGCTGTTGGGAAAGCCGCCAAATAATTCAGTCATGGCCAAATCTGCCTCCCGATCGCCCCAATAGGTTGCCGGATCAAAGATCACGGGTGTGCCATCCACCATCACCGCCGCATTACCCGACCACAAATCCCCATGGAGCAGGGCGGGTTGGGGGCGATGTCCCTTCAGCAAGCTGGGAATGGCGGCCAACAGGCGATCGGCCTCGGGGAAATGGCCGCCACGCCGCTGGGCCAACTGCAACTGAAACCCAATGCGCCGCTCTGTCCAAAAGGTGACCCAATCATCGGCCCAATCGTTGGGTTGGGGGGTGGAGCCGATCGTGTTGCCTCGCCACCACCCAAAAGCCCGCTGCCCGGAGGCCGGCTGCCAACGGTGCAACTGCGCTAAATTTCGCCCCAATTGGGCCCAGGCTTCATGGTTGCCACGGCCCAACTCCAGCCACTCCAAAACCAAATAGGCGCGATCGCCCGCTTGGCCATAGCAGAGGGGTTGGGGCACTTTTATGGCTTGGGTGGTGGCTAGGTCTCGGAGGGCTGCGGCCTCGGCCGTGAACATTTCCAGACCGCTGGCCTGATTCAGCTTGACAAAGTAAACGGGAGTGTTGGCAGCGTCGCCAAAACTCAAGCGATAGGTTTGGTTAATGCAACCGCCACCGACCGATCGGGCCGTGGGCGACTCCGCTGAACCACCGCCCTGTTCCCGAATGGCTCGGGCGATCGTTGACCATAGTGCTGACAGGTTTCCCATCACAATGACCTAATTGAATGACTCAATCTTTAATGACCCCATTTGTAGTGCGTCGCTTGATTTGTAATTTGCAATTCTTGCGGGATTCAACCATTGTTTAAATAGCATTCAAATCAATAGCATTCAAACGGAATTGAGAGCGGGCTGTGCTGGATCTGGTAAAGCTTTCAAAACAAATGCAGGGCATGGGCCAACAGCTCACCCAGGAGTCGCGGGCGGCACGCCAACGGTTGACGATCGCCCAAGAATTGCTGGCTCAAGTGCAACCGGAACAGGACTATTGGGTGGGACAGCTTCACCAATGGCGCGATCGCCTGGAGTTTGTGGCGGCCGAGCCGATCGAACCCTTGGACAAGCGCGAACCCATTGGCTCCGCCCCGATCGCCCACAGCTTGATCGCCACCGATGGTTCCCAAATTGCCCCCAGCCACCACGAAATCGCCTACTGCTATTTGATCAACACCGGGCGCGTGGCCCTGCACTACGGCCAAAAGCGCTATCCGATGCTGGATAGTTTGCCGGAAATTTTTTACAAACCCGAAGACCTCTACATTTCCCGCCAGTGGGGAATCAGCACCGAAGATTGGATGGGCCATCGGCGCACCGTGGCCGAGGCGGAAGCCCTGGCGGATTTGGGCACAGACTTAGCCCACAGCATCACCACTGGCAACAGCAAGGACGCACCGCCCACGCTGGCCATGGTGGATGGCTCGCTGATCTATTGGTTTCTTGATCGAATGCCGAGCACAGCGGTCGATCGGATTTTGCCGCCGATCTTGGCCGCCTGGGAACGGTTGCGGTTATCGGGCATTCCCCTGGTCAGCTATCTAAGCGCTCCCCGCAGTGGCGAGGCGGCTAACTTTTTTCGGCTCAAAACCTGCAACCAAATCACGCCCGATTGCAAAACCCACTGTCCTGGGCGAGCTGATGAGGCCCCTTGTAACCGGCTCAAGCCGCTGCGGGATGCGGCCCTCTGGTCGGTGTTGCTGGAGTCGGGGGAGCGGGGGCCCCTGTGGCGATCGAACGCTCGTGTACTGGAGGACTATGGCCGCCACCGAATCTATTTCTGTTACCTGCATGTGGGAACTGAGGTGGCGCGGGTCGAAATGCCGGAGTGGGTGGCGACCGATCGCGCCTTGTTGAACCAGTCCTTGAGTCTGATTCTCAGTCAAGTGCAAAAGGGCTATGGTTACCCGATCGCCCTGGCCGAGGCCCACAACCAGGCGGTGGTGCGTGGGAGCGATCGCAGCCGGTTTTTCTCGTTGCTGGAGCGGGAAATGGTGAAGGCCGGCCTCAGCAACATTGGCACTTCCTACAAAGAAGCCCGCAAACGCAACAGCATTGCCTGAGGAATCCAAGAACGATCCAAGAATGATCCAAGGCTGTTGCCCTTGGCCATCGATCAATTAATCTCTCTGGCTTTCTGGATTTGGCGATCTCTGGATTTAGCGATCTCTGGATTTGTCGATCTCTGGATTTGGCGATTTGTTGATTAACCCTCATCCTTCCGGATGGCCAGGGAAAATCCGGAACCGCTTGGGGCATTTTTTGAAGGGGCCGGGCGATCGGGCGGGGACGGGATTGCCCAACCACGCTGGCACGGGGATCGATCGCCGCGCCAATTGGGCGAGTGGAATAGGGGAACTGTGGCGATCGCACCACTGGCCAAGGGCTTCCGGAATTTGGCAATTGCTCAGGGAATCTGAACCCAAGAGACGAGATTCAAATCCAATCGCTCCTTTCACACCCCCATCAGAGACGACCTATGGCTATGCTGCGCCCCCAAGGTATCTACCAATCCCGTTCGGCTCAAACCATTCTGGCTCTGCTGTTGGCTCTGCCGATGGTGCAAGGTGTTGCAACTCCGCTGATGGCCGCTGAAGCGGTGCGAGCCGCCGGCCCCGAGCCGATCGCCAGCACCCTGCCCAGCAATGCCCGCATCTTGCATGTGAACCCTGCCATGGGCGCGGACACGGCCCCCAGCGGTAGCCAGCGGGCCCCCTTCCGCACCATCGCCTACGCCCTCAGCCAAGCTCAGCCGGGGGATGTGGTGCAGTTGGCCCCGGGAACCTATAGCGCCGCCACGGGTGAAACATTTCCGCTGATGGTTCCGGAAGGAGTGACTCTGCGGGGTGACGAAGCCGCCGAGGGCAAAAACACGGTCATTCAAGGGGGCGGTAGCTTCATTAGCCCCAGCTTTGCTCGCCAGAACGCGGCAGTGCGGGTGCAACGCAACACCGTGCTGAGTGGCATCACCGTCACCAATGGCAACACGCGCGGCACGGGCGTTTGGGTGGAGTCTGCCAACCCAGTGATTCGCCGCAGTGTGTTTAAGGGCAATCACCGCGATGGCATTTTTGTGACCGGGAACGCTGCGCCGACGATTCAAAACTGCCTGTTCCATGAGAACAAGGGGAATGGCATTGCGCTGACGCGGGCGGCCGGTGGGGAAATTCGTGATAGCTGGTTTCAAGCAACGGGCTTTGGCCTGGCGATCGGGGGAACGGCCAATCCGTTGGTGGTGAACAACACGATCGTTAATAACCAGGATGGCGTGGTGATTTCTGACCAAGCGCGGCCGGTGTTGCGCAATAACTCGATCGAGAACAACGGGCGGGACGGCATTGTGGCGATTTTGCGCGCTCGCCCCGATCTGGGAACCAGCGCGGCTCCGGGCAACAACCGGATTATGGGGAATGGTCGCTTTGCGGTGAATAACGCCACGGGGAACGCCTTCAGCTCGATCGGCAACCAAATGGGCCGGAGTCGTGTCTTTGGCCTCTAGGCGATCGCGGCAAGACCGTTAATGCACTGAATATCAGCGTTCTGTGCTCAGGGGGTCTGCACTTAGCATTCGCTTTCGTTGCTTCCTTACACCGAACTGAGTCCGTAGCATGGCTGTTGAGGCTGGCTACGGACTTTTTGCGTGAACTTTTATGGCGTGTCTTTGTGAAACAACTGAAAAAAATGAGTCGTTGCTAAAAACCGCTACTCATCCACTTGCCAGAGTTCTTTGGCGTAGTCCTGATCGAGACCCTTCTTGGGCCGCAAGACGAGAATCAGCTTACCCAGGAGCGATCGCTCGGGTTCCGCGTCAAACCATTCAAAGGCTAAGTTCTCGTCACCATCGGCCACCGCAAAAAAGGCATCATCCCGCCAGGTGCGATCGGCTCGATCGATCACCAGCATCACGGGTTCCGGGCGATCGTCCGGTAGGGCGGCCGGCAACTGTTCCGGCAAGGCCAACAGGGCGATCGGGTCTTCGGCATTGCGCAACACCTGCCAATTGGGCAGCGCCACCCAAGCCCCCTCACCTGAAAACCGCACCATGCCGAAGGGCCCTTCCGACTCAATCAGGGGCACGGCTCGCAAGGCTGCCACGGGCATTGGCAACTGGCCCGCCACCGCCAGCAGGCGCGGCTCTTCTTCGTCGGAATCAATCCGATAAACCGGCATTCGGGGGGCACTCTTGGGAGCCACCACCGTGAAGTCCATCAACAGCTTTTCCAGTTGGGCCCGAGCTTCCGGCGTTTGGGCAAACCGCAACCCCTTGGCAATCAGGCGCGATCGACTTTGCAGATCCGTTTGCTGCCGGGCCGATCGCCAACATTGCCAGGCCAGCGCATCCCCCGGCAATTCCGCAAATCCTTCCGGCTGCTGTTTCAGGTAGGTCAATTCCTTCAGGGCTTTCACCACCTCGCGGGCCTCATCAAAATCCAACCCCCGCTCCACTACCAGGGCCGCCGTCGAAAGGCGATCGTCTTCGGACAAAACCCGCATTTCATACAGAATGTCGCTGCCCTTGCGCCCAAAGTGCTCTTGCACCGGCTCCGGCGCATCCAGTTTCAGCAGGGTTTGGTAAACCTGGGATCCAACAATCACTTGGTTTTGTTGGATTGGCTCAAAGCCCGTGTCTTCAAAGATTTTTTGGGGCCCCAGGCCGCTTTGTTGCAGCTTTTGGCAGGCTTGGCCCCACTCGACCCAGGAACCTTCCTTGCGCCGCAGTTGCAACAACAGGCGATCAACCTCCTCTGGAGCCAGGCCTGCCTTGGCCGCTTGAAAGGGTTGGGAGGGGTTGCGATGAAACGAATCAGTCATTCTGGAAACCTACAAGACAAACCTGGCCCCCATGGGCCCGGTGGCGAGCGTCGGACGGCCATGGACAGGGCGATCGCGCTGATGCCCATGCTAGGCCAATCGGGCGTATCAGCAGAACCAATCAGCCCCAGCCGATCGAAGACGGGGCCCGTTCTCGTACAACGATATACTAGGCACGGAAAGCCCGCTGAACATCTATGCCTAGCCTCTATCACTAGCGTATTTCGGGTGATTTTGAGCAATTTCTCTTGGAAGTTTTGGCTCAATTTCCCCCACTGGCTTGCCGCGATCGCGCGGCCCGGCTTTCCTCCAGACCCGCTCATCGCGCTGAAGCTATGAACCAAGGAATCGACCTCCAAAGCAGCTTCGTGCAAGCGCTCGCCGACTTCGGACTGCCTGGCGATTTCGCCCGCGCCGTGTGGATTCCGCTGCCGCTGCTCCTGATGCTGATTACCGCCACCGTCGGCGTGCTTGTCGTCGTGTGGCTTGAACGGAAAATTTCCGCCGCTGCCCAACAGCGGATTGGTCCCGAATATGCGGGGCCCCTCGGCGTGTTGCAACCGGCCGCCGATGGTCTGAAATTGCTATTTAAAGAAGACATCGTGCCGGCCAAGGCGGATCCTTGGCTGTTCACGATCGGGCCGGCGCTGGTGGTGGTTCCCGTCTTTTTGTCTTACATCATTGTGCCCTTTGGCCAAAACGTGAACATCACCGACCTGGGGTTGGGGGTGTTCCTGTGGATTGCCCTCTCCAGCATTGCCCCGATCGGGCTGTTGATGTCGGGCTATTCGTCCAACAACAAGTACTCCCTGCTGGGGGGCTTGCGGGCCGCTGCCCAATCGATTAGCTACGAAATTCCCCTGGCCTTGGCCGTGTTGGCGATCGTGATGATGTCCAACTCCCTGAGCACCGTGGACATCGTGGATCAGCAATCGGGCTACGGCATCCTGGGTTGGAATGTCTGGCGGCAACCGCTGGGCTTCCTGATCTTCTGGATTGCGGCCTTGGCGGAATGCGAACGCTTGCCCTTCGACTTGCCAGAAGCAGAAGAAGAACTGGTGGCCGGCTACCAAACCGAATATGCCGGGATGCGATTTGCCCTGTTCTATTTGGGTTCTTACGTGAACCTCACCCTGTCGGCGCTGCTGGTGGCAGTGTTGTACCTGGGAGGGTGGGAATCGCCCGTCTCGATCGAATGGTTGGCCGGAACCCTCGGCTTGGATCTGAGCACGGCTTGGGTGCAAATCATCGCCGCCGCCCTCGGCATCGTGATGGTGCTGTTCAAGACCTATCTGCTGGTGTTCTTGGCGGTGTTGCTGCGCTGGACGGTTCCCCGGGTGCGGATTGACCAACTGTTGAATCTGGGTTGGAAGTTCCTGCTACCGGTCGCTCTGGCTAACTTGCTGCTGACGGCGGCCCTGAAACTCAGCTTCCCGGCCTTCTTCGGCGGCTAACCGGGCCCAAAACCCCAGCCCCGTCCGCTTTGCTTCGCCCCTTGCACCCGAACCGTTCCGAGATCCCCGAAGGGTTCGGATGGGGGCGATCGGGAAGCACCGCGCAACCGCAAAACGCGCAACAGCGAAATGATCCGGCGGGCCCGCCGCCCGCCCCAAGGTTGGACTGACTGAACGCGAACCAACGTTTGTTACCCGCAATCTTGTTAACAGAGAGGCAAACACCATGCTGAACTTCCTCAAGAAAGTCAGCGACTATGCTGGCGAGGCAGTCCAAGCGGCCAAATACATCGGCCAAGGCCTGTCGGTGACGTTCGACCACATGCAGCGCCGCCCCGTGACGGTGCAATATCCCTACGAAAAGCTCGTGCCTTCGGAGCGTTACCGGGGTCGAATTCACTACGAATTTGACAAGTGCATTGCCTGCGAAGTTTGCGTGCGGGTTTGCCCAATTAACCTGCCCGTGGTGGACTACGAATTTAATAAAGCCACCAAGAAGAAAGAACTGAAGAGCTACAGCATTGATTTCGGGGTTTGCATTTTCTGCGGTAATTGCGTGGAATATTGCCCCACCAATTGCCTGTCGATGACGGAAGAATACGAACTGGCGAGTTTCGATCGCCACGATTTGAACTTCGACAGCGTGGCCCTGGGTCGCTTGCCCTACAAGGTGACGAACGATCCGATGGTTACGCCGCTGCGGGAGTTTGCCTACTTGCCTTCTGGGGTGATTGATCCCCACGATTTGCCCGCCGGATCCCAACGGGCCGGCAGTCGCCCGGAAGAAATTCTGGCCACCCTGGAAAAGGACAAGCCCGAGTCGTAAGACCCATCCAGTAGGGGCGCAAGCGTTGCGCCCTCAGCCTCGGGATAGGTCCAGCGATCGCGATTGAGAAGTAGGGAAATTACGGAGCGGAAGTAACGGTGAATTTAGGCGAAAGCGTACAACTGGGGTCATTCGCAATTTTGGCCCTGATGATGCTGGGTTCGGCCCTGGGTGTGGTGCTGGCTGGCAACATCGTCTACTCGGCCTTTTTGCTGGGGTTAACCTTCATCAGCATGGCCGGTCTGTATTTGCTGCTGAATGCGGATTTCGTGGCGGCGGCACAAATTCTGGTCTATGTGGGTGCGGTGAACGTGCTGATCCTGTTTGGGGTGATGCTCGTGAACAAGCGCGAAGACTACGTACCGGCGGCCGGGGCCCTGCTGCGGCAGGTGGTGACGGCGCTGGTTTGTGCGGGGTTGTTTGCCCTGTTGGCGGCGGTGGTGCTGACCAGTCCTTGGCAGTTGGCCACGGATTTCCAAACGGTGGAATCCTCGATCGTCACCTTGGCCAAGCATTTCTTTAGCGATTATCTGTTGCCCTTTGAAGTGGCTTCGGTGTTGCTGCTGATGGCGATGATTGGGGCGATTGTCTTGGCGCGTCGCGATCTGCTGGTGGATGACCCCACCACGGGCCAACCGACTGAAACGGAATTGGCGTTGCCGGAGCGGCCGAAAGAATTGGCCGCCACCGATCGCTAGTTGCCCATCCCCATCAAGCAAGGGCTGCCAACAGATCGCTAATCGATCGCTAGTTGCCCACCCAAACTAGACAAGGGGCTTAAGCCCCTTGCCCTAGCACTTCAAGGCAGTTTTCAGCAGGAGCGAGCAATGCAACTGGAATATTTTTTGCTATTAGCGGCGGCGCTATTTTGCACCGGAATTTTTGGCTTGGTCACCAGCCGGAATGCAATTCGGGTGTTGATGTCGATCGAGCTGATGCTCAACGCCGTGAATTTGAACCTGATGGCCTTTTCTAACTATCTCGATCCCCAAGGGATCAAGGGTCAGGTGTTCGCGGTGTTTGTGATTACGATCGCGGCGGCCGAAGCGGCTGTGGGTTTGGCGATCGTCCTGTCGATTTACCGCAACCGCGACACGATCGACATGGAGCAATTCAACCTTTTGAAGTGGTAAATCCAGTTGGATTGATCACGATTGGTAAGTATTTGCCAGTATTTGCAAGGGCTTGCCAATACTGGCAAATTTGCAAAACAGCAGGGGCGCGATTGAGTCGTGTCCCTGTTGTTGTATGGAGCATGGCCTCAGCAGAACTCTAAAACACCGGCCCCGATCGACGACGCAGCACCTCCAGAAGCGTTTGGAAATGTTCCGGTAAGGGCGCTTCCGTATCGATCCATTCGTAGTTCAAGGGATGCTGAAACCGGAGCTTCCAAGCATGGAGCGCCTGCCCCGGTAAATTCACCCCAATGCTGCGGCCCGAGCCATAGACCGGATCCCCGACGATCGGGTGGCCCAGTTCGGCACTGTGGACACGGATTTGGTGGGTGCGACCCGTTTGCAGCTCAAAGCGAATTAGGGTGTAGTTGCCCAAGCGTTCTTCGATGAACCAATGGGTGATTGCCTTGCGGCCGCCCTTTTCAACGGGGACGATCGCCTGTTTTTTGCGATCGACCGGATGCCGCCCGATCGGCAGATCCACCACCCCCCGATCGTCCCGAGGCGCACCATAGACAATCCCCAAATAGGTGCGTTGGGCCACCTTGTAGCGCAACTGGGCTTGTAGGTGTTGATTGGCCAAGTCGGTTTTGGCAAACATAATTGCGCCCGTGGTGTCCCGATCGAGCCGATGCACCACCCCCGGCCGCTGCACGCCATTAATCGACGGCATTTCCATCCCCGGCAGGGTTTTGCAGTGGGCCAAGAGCGCATTCACCATCGTGCCGTCCGGATGCCCCGGAGCCGGATGCACCACCATGCCCGCCGGTTTGTTAATTACAATCACCTGCGAGTCTTCATACAAAATATCCAGCGGGATCGCCTGGGGTTCCAAGCTCAGGGGTCGATCGGGCGGAATGGTCACCACAATGCGATCGCCCGATTTCACCTCCCCATGCTTGTTGGTGCAGGGCGCATCATTCACCTGCACTTGGCCCGCTTCAATCAGCTTTTGAAAGCGCGATCGAGACAAATTGGGCCACTGAGCCGCCAGGAAGCGATCGAGCCGCTCCGAGCGATCGGCTGTGCAAGCATAGGTCGCCAAGTTGCTTTCGTCCGCCGCTTCCAGTTCCGTGAGATCCATTCCAGACTCTGCCGACGGGTCGAGCGATGGGTCTCGCGCTGGATTTCGCGCTGGATTTCGCGATAAATCCAGGGGACGATCCTTTTCGTCCGTCCAAGGTTCACTCACCGGACTCGGAACGGGGGATGATGATTCTGATGGGCAGCCCAATGGTTCAACTCCGCAGCGCGATCGCGCTTGGCATTCTACTGCAAACGGTTGATCAAACAGTTTGCAAATCTATTTTTGGGTGATTGCCAGGTCATGATTGCGCCTGACATTTAACTCAACTTCTGAGCCATTGCCAGACGATTACTGAGCCTGACGCTCAACTTAACTTTCAACCTGACTTTTTGAGATTTCCCATGCGCCGTTCTGCTAAATCTTTTTCTCTCAATCGATTGGTACGTTGGATGATTCGGGCCAGCTATCACGATCGGGAATTTTTGAAACTGGCCGATGGCATTGAAGGGATCATCTCTCGGGCCCTGTCCCTAGCCACGATCATGGTGATCATCGTGGCAACCGTGGATTTAATTCTGTTGCTTTCTGGGCAATTATTTCGATCGCCCCTGGGCTTTTTTAACTCATCCCTGCAAGAGATCTTTGGCTCACTGCTCAGTATCCTCATTGCCCTAGAAATTCTAGAAAACATCACCGCCTATTTGCGCAAGCATGTGGTGCAAGTGGAGTTGGTGGTGGCGACTTCTCTCACCGCCGTCGCCCGAAAAATCATCATTCTGGATCTATCCAAAATTGACGGTCTAGAGCTAATTGGACTGGGGTTGGCCATCGTGGCCCTTTCCGCCAGCTATTGGCTCATTCGACAGGCTAACCAGCAACCGCCATCCATCAATCCCTATCATTCCAGCGATCACGATCCTGATGAATTCTTAGATGAACCAACCGATCGCCTACCCATCACAAATCGCCCCGCGCCGGCCGCCATGGTGGTAGATCAGATGGTTGCGGATCCGGTAACTCCCGACTTGGGCCCCGATGCACGGCCCGATCGCCCCGCAGACCCCTCCAGTCCGCCGCCGCCCCAGGCCTAAGGAGGCGTTCGATCGGTCGTGCTGGCCGCGAGCGATCGCCCACCGCGCTATCATCAATACGCATTAAATCCCTCGCTGAAAAACTCCGCGCCGATCGGGGCAGGTCTTGCCCATTTCCCGACCCGGCGCGATCGACCCGACTCACCCGAACGCGCCCTGCCCATGTTTGACGCTCTTGCCGAACGCTTTGAATCCGCCTGGAAAAAACTTCGTGGCCAGGACAAAATTTCCAGTGCCAACATCCAAGACGCGCTCAAGGACGTGCGGCGGGCACTGCTAGAAGCCGACGTGAACTTGCAAGTGGTCAAGCAGTTCATTGCCGATGTGGAAACCCGGGCCCAAGGGGCCGAAGTGGTTTCTGGCGTGAACCCCGGCCAGCAGTTCATCAAGGTGGTTTACGACGAACTAGCCGCCTTGATGGGTGAAAGCAACGAACCCCTCACCCAAGCGGAAACGGCCCCCACGATCGTGCTGATGGCCGGCTTGCAAGGGGCTGGGAAAACCACCGCCACCGCCAAGCTGGCCCTGCACCTGCGCAAGGAAAAGCGATCGACCCTGATGGTGGCCGCCGACGTGTACCGGCCCGCCGCGATCGACCAGCTCAAAACCCTCGGCAAACAAATCGACATCCCCGTTTTCGATCTGGGAGCCGAGATCAGCCCCGTGGAAATTGCCCGCCAAGGGGTCGAAAAAGCCAAGGCCGAAGGCTTTGACACCGTGTTGATTGACACCGCCGGTCGCCTGCAAATCGACGAGGCGATGATGGGCGAGCTGGTGCAAATCAAAGACACCGTGCAACCCCACGAAATCCTGTTGGTGGTGGATGCCATGATCGGTCAGGAAGCCGCCAACCTGACCAAAGCCTTTAATGATGCGGTGGGGATCACAGGTGCGATCCTGACCAAAATGGATGGCGACGCGCGGGGTGGGGCCGCCCTCTCGATTCGGCAAATTTCTGGCCAGCCGATCAAATTCATCGGAACCGGCGAGAAGGTCGAAGCCCTGCAACCGTTCTATCCCGATCGGATGGCCTCCCGCATTTTGGGCATGGGCGACGTGCTGACCCTGGTGGAAAAAGCCCAGGAAGCCGTGGACTTGTCCGATGCGGTCAAGATGCAGGAAAAAATCCTCACGGCCCAATTCGACTTTGACGATTTCCTGAAGCAAACCCGCTTAATGAAGAGCATGGGATCGCTCGCGGGCATGGTGAAGCTGATCCCCGGTTTGGGCGGCAAAATCAAAGCCGAACACCTGGAGGAAGGGGAAGCTCGCCTCAAGGTGGCCGAATCAGCCATTAAATCCATGACCTTGGAAGAGCGCCGCAACCCAGATTTGTTGGCCAGCACCCCCAGCCGCCGCCGCCGGATTGCTCGCGGTTCCGGCCTCAAGGAAGAGGACGTGAGCAGCCTGGTCTCCGACTTCCAAAAGATGCGTACCCTAATGCAGCAATTGGGGTCGGGGCAAATGGGCTTCCCGGGCATGGGCGGCATGAACCCCTTTGGGGGCATGAATCCCTTTGGCGGTATGGGCGGTGGCATGGGCGGCATGGGTGGCGGTAACCCCATGGGTCTGGGTAATCCGATGGGGCAAATGCCTGCACCGGGTTTCCGAGGCTATAACAATCCCAATGCGGCCAAGAAAAAGAAAAAGCCCGGCAAGAAAAAGAAGGGGTTCTCGGATCTTTAGGCCTTGCCCGATCGACCTAGGGCGATCGCCCCCCATTGCAACTGACCAAACCCCAACGGTGCTTACCTTCGGGGATGATTCGCAATTTGCTTGACATCCCCAAGCAGAAAAATTAGCTTGGGGCTGTGGTTGCCGGCCAAAGCCGCTCGATTGCGCCTCAGTATTTCCAAACTTTTGAGAGACTAGGACGTTTTTATGCCTCGTCATCTGCCTGCGAAAGCGGATTCCGATCTGATTGATTTAACACCTGAAGAGGCAATCATTGCGATCGGGTTAATCACCATGATCGTTGATGAGTCCGTCGAAGACATCGAGGCCGAATTGCTGGCCGATGTTGCAGCGGAATTTGAACTGTTTGAAGACTATTCCGATGACGAACTCGTCGAGATAGTCGATAAAGTGGTTGCAGCCTCGGAAGCCTCCGATGTGCAGACCCTCCTGGGCAGTGCCTTAACAGTGGTCACCCAAAATGAAGATTTGGCAGAAATTGCCCTAATCACCGCCATTCTGATCGTGGCCGCCGATGGCGAAGTCCCCGAATCAGAAGAAGACTACTTGAATGAGTTGCAAACGGCGCTGGGCGTTTCTGACGAGCGTGCCAACGAAATCGTCGAGGCTCTCTTCAGCGATGAAGAAGACTTTGAGGAAGACGAGGAGGAAGAGGAAGCCTAGGGATTGGTTCCCCTCAGCTAGCCTTCCCACTCATCTCAACCCCTGCCTAGCAAAACTGGATGAACCGGGCCTGCTCTTCCCTCAGGGCAGGCTTTTTGCAATTTAGATGAAGGCAAAATTGATACCAGTTGCCTGAATTTCGGGAAATTCGCTGGGCTGAAGGGGTTACCCCGAGGGCGGTTCAGGGAATTTTAAAGAAAAGTTGAGGAACTTCCCCAGTGACCCCACTTCATGGAAAACTGGTTTTCAGATAAAAAGGGGTCACCCAAATAAAGGCCCTTGTTCATTCAACCTGTGGGGATTTTGCCCCGTTAGGTATCAGCTCAATGGGGTTAATCGGCAGTAACCGGTTTGCTAACATTTGCCGATGTATGCTAGTACTCGCATGTAGCCTATTCAGCCCGAAAACCAAGGGGAATTGGCTTCATTGGACTCCGGTCAATGAATCGGGATCTAAATAGTGCTCGTGGGACTTTCCTGCGGGCATTGGTTGATACGCCTTGGTTGAGAGACCATCTCGACTTATGTATTTGTTAGCGTTTGCTAGCAAAAAAGTATCGGTCTAGCTCGTACTGTTTAAAGACCCTTCACCAATAGACTTCGCTCTCGGGCAAGCAGGGAATTATTCATACAAATAAATCCCGCCCTAAGTTTGAACAGGAGCGCTGCCCGGATGGGTGGCGCTCTTGTTTTGACTGGGATTTTGGAATTTAACGATCCTCGATGATGGCCGCTCGATCGAGCAGCAGCAGATCCCGTAGGGCATCGGTGTCCAAATCTCCGAGCCAGGTTTCGCCGGTTCCCACAATCTGCTCCGCGAGGACTTTTTTGCTTTCGAGCAGGTCGTGAATTTTCTCTTCCAGCGTGCCGGTGCAGATGAATTTGTGAACCTGAACGTTGCGGGTTTGCCCAATCCGGAAGGCGCGATCGGTTGCTTGGTTTTCCACGGCGGGATTCCACCAGCGATCGAAGTGAAACACGTGGTTAGCCCGAGTCAGGTTCAAGCCCGTGCCGCCGGCCTTAAGAGACAGGATAAAGATGGGCGGTGATTGGGGATCGTTTTGGAAGCGTTCAACCATGGTGTCGCGCTGCTTTTGGGGAGTGCCACCATGCAGGAACAGCACGTCCCGTCCCAAATGCTGTTGCAGATAGGCTTGCATCCAATGGCCCCAACGGGCAAATTGGGTGAAAATCAAGGCCCGATCGCCCTCGGCCACCACTTCTTCGAGCATTTCGCCCAACCGCTGCAATTTGGGCGACTCGGTGGGAACCAGCTTCGGGGCCCGATCGCTCGGTTCCGGTTCCCCTTCGCCCCCCACCAGGGCGGGGTAGTTGCAGACCTGCTTCAGCTTCACCAACAGGGCCAAAATTTGCCCTCGTCGCTGGATCCCTTCGCTGGATTCGATCGCGGCTAGGGCTTCGTCCACCAAAGCTTGGTAGCGTTCCGCTTGGCTGGCGGAAAGGCCACAGAACAGGTTGAATTCTTGCTTTTCGGGCAGATCTTGAATGATGGTTTTGTCGGTTTTGAGGCGACGCAAAATAAAGGGCTGAACGAGCGATCGCAGGGTTTGCAGGGAAGCGCCATCCCCAAACCGCTCGATCGGGGTGGCAAACCGGCGCTGAAAAAAGGTCTGGGTTCCCAAATAGCCTGGATTCAGGAAGTCCATGATTGACCACAGTTCCGCCAGGCGATTTTCCACGGGAGTCCCGGTCAGGGCAATGCGGAAGGGTACGGGACGCGGTTCCTCGCTGCTGTCGTCGTCGGCAACGGCCGCCAAGCGCTTCACGGCTTGGGATTGCTTGGATTCCGCATTCTTAATGTTTTGGGCTTCGTCCAGCACAATGCCACACCAAGGCACGGCCTGGAGGGTCATTTCATCCCGAAACACCAGGGAATAGCTGATCAGCACCACGTCCAGGTCTTCGGCGGCCCGTGCCAGGGCCTTGCCCTTTAAGCGGCGATCGCCATGGTGCAGCAACACACGCAAATCGGGGGCAAATTTTGCCAATTCCCGTTGCCAGTTCCCCAAAACGGAGGTGGGACAAACCAACAGAACGGGCCCAACCAGGGCCGCGCGATCGCGCAAATGCAACAGAAAGGCGATCGTGCTGGGGGTTTTACCCAAGCCCATGTCGTCCGCCAAACAGGCCCCCAGACCCCAACGCTCCAAAAAGGACAACCAAGCTACGCCGCGCTCTTGGTAAGGGCGCAGTTGACCTTGGAATTTCGGGGGCGTGATCACAGGCTCGATGGCCGCGCGATCGCCCAAGGCGTTCATTAACTCCGCCACTGCGCCCGAGGATTCAAATTGCACCACGGGCAACTTATCGATCGTGGCGTTCTCGCCGGTCGTGATCCGCAGGGCCTCATCTAGCGTGAGGTTTAGGTTGCCCTGGCGCTTGGCCAAAAAGTCCCGGGCAGCGCGTACTTCATGCGGCCGTAGTTCCACCCACTCGCCCCCAATTTCCACTAGGGGCATGGTGTCGAGGTCTGTCTTCGCCAGCAGGGTTTCAAAGTCCTGGGCACTGAGGGCCCGATCGCCCAAGGACAGTTCCCAGCGAAAGTTCAGCAAATTGCGCAGACCCAAGTTGGGGCGATCGGTGGCGAGGGGGTCGCCGGCCAGCAACCGCACCCCCAGACGGTAACTGGTTTGATTCCGTAGGCTGGCGGGCAACAGGGCCCCCAAGCCGTTGTCTTGGAATCGTTGGGCATAGAGTCGCACGAATTGATAGGCTTCCACGGCCGACAGCTCGCAGCCGCTGGGCATCGGTAAATCCAAGGTGGCTTCCAGGGCAGGAAAAAGGCGCGCCGCCAACCCTAAACCCCGCAACAGGGTTTCCTGGGGCCGATTCACCACCCGATCGCCCGATCGCAGCCGCTCCACCGGGAATCGCCACACTTGCTGGGCTGGAATCCAAACCCCGGCTTGGTCGATCGACTGGAGGCCATATTCCAAATACCAGCGATCGGCCGAGGGTTGGGGCGGGTGCAACCGAAAAGCCGCACAGAACCCGGCAATGGTGGCCGGATCGATCGCCAGGGGAGTTAACCAGGTTTGCAAACTCCGCGCCAAGGGCACCAACTCCGTCAGGGCGCTTTGGCAAGTGCCATTGGCTTGGCCCAATGCGCTCAACCAATCGCGGGCCACGGGCGGCAACCCGATCGCGGTGGTCAGGCCGCCTCGGGCCGCTCCCCGTCCCCCCACGCGCCGCTCACCGGGCAAGGGTAGCGTGGCCGCCGTGGCCCGCAGTCGAGCATCGACCATTTCGCCCAAAAAGTCCGACAGCAGCGCCGCTGGCACAGCCGGTAGTTGCATCGAAATGGGCTGAAACGTGCTGATCCGCACGGGACCGCTAGAGCCTCGGAGCGATCGGGCATTGCTGGCCGTGGCCCGCTGCTCCACCGGTCGCTCCAGGGTTTGGAAAAATCGGCAACTACTGGGCATCTGTTGCGTGAAGTGTTCCAGGCGCGATCGATCCACCGCCCCTTCCAACAGCGGTTGCCAGCGCGATCGGGCAACTCCCTCCGCCGTCGGTGCAAGGGTGGGCACTGCCTTGGCCCGGGCCACCAAATCCAGCCCCCAGCGGGCCGCATGGCTCCAAAAGCGCAAATCGCCCGCGATCGGCGTTTCATCGGCCGCCAAGGGCAATCCCTGCAACAAATCAGGCACCAGCGCCGCCGGAACCCAAAGCCCTTCCACCCACCAAAGATTAATTTCCAGGCGATCGAACTGTTCTGGCTCCACCGTTGCTCCCGCCAGCAGGGGAGTCCCATTGCCGCGCAACGTGGGCAGCCCGATCGCCCGCCATTTGGCAGACCAATCCTTCAACCGCTCGATCGCCCCCGGCTTCAAGCAACCGCTTTCCACCAGCGTGGGCAACCAAGCTTTCAATTCCTTTGCCGAGAGCGATCGGGGGTGATCCGGCACCTGCCACTGGGTCGGCGGCTTCCCAACCGTCGGTTTCCAGGCCTCTGCCCACAGAAACAAAGCCTGCTCTCCCAGTTGCCAGCTACCATGTAAAACCGCCATGAGCGCCTCATCACCCCCGACTTAACAGAACAAAATCACCATCAGCCCATTGCCTAACCCTCCCCACTGAGCTGCAACAGGGAGTTCAAAACGTTAACGGAAAAGGCAGTGCTTAATTGTCGGATAAATTGGGGCCGATGCCGCATTTCGGGCGATCGGGAGTCTCATCGAGCGATCGGGCAATCGGGTTAACTCACCCCCACGACCCAACCCCTAGCACCGCGCGATCGCCCGGTTCACCAGAGCCGTTGCAACCAGCGCCCTGGGAAACCAGAAAAATTCTTCTTGCGATTTGTAGCCATTTGGGCCAATGCTGCTATACTCTTTAAGCGCCTTTTGGGGCAAGCCGGTGTAGCTCAGTGGTAGAGCACTCGATTCGTAATCGAGCGGTCAGGGGTTCAAATCCCCTCACCGGCTTTCAAATGTCAGTCAGCGTTAAGTTTAAAGGCTCCTTCAAGCAGTAGCTGAAATTTGCCGCTGTCCAAATTTTGGAGCTGTCAAGTTAGGGAGATCCTGCCCCGATCGCGCAGCTAGTAGCGTAGCTGCCTTAATTCGCTGGGTTAAATTATATGGCTGTTACCGCCACCAAATCGTTAGGCAGCAAGATGCTCAAGCCCCTTGTTACTACGACTGGCTCCGCAACTTTGACCCAATGTATTAAGCCTGTCACGCAACTAGAAACACGGGAGAGATGGGCAGATTCAGCACAACGCCCATCTCCCCCGCCGCCATCACGATCTCGCAACCCGCGAACTAGACTGCCGCTGGCACTGGCGCTGGCTCATAGAGATACTCAAACCAGTTGCCGTCCAAATCACGACCGTAAAATGAAGCCGTGCCGTCCCGGTGTTCATGCACCTGCGTCACATAGACTCCCTTCGCTTGCAATTCCTCGTAGGCCGTTTCCATCTCAGCACGTTGGTCAAAAATGAAGCCAAAGTGTGGCCCCGCTTGGTCATATTCCGGACTCAGCAGCGCCAACCCATCTTCACCCGCCTTCAGATAGGCCCAATCTCGATCTTGCCAGGCCACCTCCATTCCCAAGTCCTTATAGAATTCCACGGCCTTGGCAATGTCCTGAACACAGATCGCCACATGTCCTAAGCGTTTCAGTTGCATCGTTCTGTTACCCACAATTTTTCAGGGAAAAATTTTTCAGTGAAATCACGCAAATCATCATGCAAATCAGGCCGCCACTAACCCATAACAGCCCATGACATCAGCACCAGGTTAATTTGACGCGGTGTTAATTTAGGGACGTTATTGAGCGAATTTGGCAACTTTGGGGCTGAATGAATTGAAAAATCCAAACCGCCACAATCACGGTTTGAATGACAGCCGTTTAGCATTTTGCTCTAGGATGGGATGAGTCGTACCAACGCACCGATCGCTCATGAGATCATTCTCCAAAATACTCAGTGACCGCGAGGAATTTTCCTGGGCTGTGCTTTTTCCCCTGAAGCCAACCAGCCACCAGACAATTACCCTCAAGGGCTGAAAGTTTTGAGAGACAATCTCCAAGGTTGATCGGGAACGGGTAACGGATTCGGCGCAAGACATCAGGGAGTGCAAAGATTGATTAGTCATTGGTTACCCACAAGCCAGTTGCCCAATGGAGCATTGTTGTTGGGTTGATAAAAACCATGAGTAACGCAATCATTCAGCCTAAACAAGCCAGCATGATCCAGAACTGGCTGAAATGATCTGGCTGAGGTTGAGGACTGAAACTTGGGATTGGAACAGTGTTGTTGATGGCTTTCATGACTAACTTAGTCTTCTGCTTTGCCACTTACAGACTATTGTAGCGGCGATCACTGGAGATGTTGTCAACCATGATCGACAACTCATTATGAGTATGACCAAAATCAAGATCTGAGTCATAACGAAATTAATGGATGAGTTGTGTAAGATTGCCCAGCGCCGTGAGCCAGATTGTGCCAATTGGAAAAAGAGGATCAGCTAAGACGGGGCTAATTCGCGGAGCTAATTCAAGGCTGTTCAGACTTATCCCTAGGGCAGGCTAGAAAATTCTCGAATGTTGTGAAATGATCGTGATTTGATCATTTTCGTTTGATAACTTCAGTGTTTTTATAAGAGTACTCACTAAAAAGCTTGCCAGCGGGGTTTCCGTATTCACCAAGTTGGAGATTGATCCCTCAGGGCCATGCCAGAAAACTTCCTCAAGGCCATGCCAGAAAACTTCCATGACTCGCAATTGCGTTCATTTCTACTGCTGGCCTATCGACAACAGGCAACGGGTTACCTGAACGTGGAGCTGGATCACCATCGTTGGCAAATTTGGCTCTATCGTGGGCGGCTGGCCTGGTGTACGGGCAATCGCCATCGGTTGCGACGGTTGCAGCGGGCAATCAAGCTGCGCACGGAGTCGCAGGCGCGTGAGGGATGGAATGGGCTGGTGGCAGCCACGAAGCAGAATTTGAGTGATTCCCTTTGGGAGGTGCGCTGCCTGGAGCAGGCGCTGGTGGAGGAGTTGTTGGCGATCGAGCGGGCCCAAGCGATCGTGATGCAAGCGGCGATCGAGGTGTTTTTTGTGGTTGACCAACCCTCCGCGCGTTTTCAGTGGATTGCCCAGCCGATCGATCCCATTCACCCTAACCTGCCCCTTTCCTCTGCCTTGATGGGCGAAGCCCTCACCCGCGCCTACAATCTGCAGCGCCATTGGCAACGATTGCCCTTCAATCCGCTGTGGGCCGATCGGGGCTGGATCTATCTCCCGGGCAATGAAACCGCCGCCGACACCTCCACCACCATGACCTTGGCTCCCCTGTTGGATGGTAAGCGCACCTTCTGGGACATTGTGGCCAAGCTGGATCCTAACTATGCCAACTTGGGGGGCGTGCTCAAGGTGTTTCAGCTCCTTTGGCAACGCAAACAGTTAGCCGTGATTGAGTTACCGGACTTGGAAATGAGCCACCAAGCGCCGCAGGCTAGTTTTTCCCTAAAGGTTGCTTGTGTGGATGATGATCCCAAAATCTGCGAAAAGATCGAAAAAATAGTGATTGGCAATGGTCACCAGTTTTTAGGCTGTTTTGAACCCTTGGCGGCGCTGCCCAAGGTGATTGAAGCCAAGCCCGATGTGGTGTTTTTGGATGTGGTGATGCCGGTGATTAATGGGCACGAGCTTTGTGCTCAGTTGCGGCGCGTGCAACAGCTTAGCCACACGTCGATCGTGATGCTGACGAGTGCGGATGGGTTGTTCGATCGGGCAAGGGCCAAACTTTCGGGCGCAAGCAGCTTTGTCAGCAAGCCGGTCACTCCTGACAAGGTGCTCGCCGCCCTCAAGCGCCATCAACACAACCAAGTGGTGGCCCACTAGCGCTCGACATGGCCGTTGGTTAACCCTTGGCTTCTGCACAGAGTCAAGTTTCAGAATTGGGAAGCATTGGGAAACGACAAAAAAACGATCGCTCGGTCTTAATTTGCGATCGTTTCCTGTCTCCGACGGAGAGGGGGGGATTCGAACCCCCGTTGACGTTGCCGCCAAACTTGATTTCGAGTCAAGCGCATTCAACCGCTCTGCCACCTCTCCAGGTAAGCGAAGTCAATATTAGCAGCAATGCCGCGATTTGCAAATTGTTTTGCGCTGGTCTGCCGAAAGCTCTGATTGCGCTGGGGTTGGGTCTTTGGAAGATGCCGTTGATTAGCCCACGAACTCCCAGACCCCAGCGGAGGACGGATCGTTGATTCTTGGGTATCCTGTTGTCCAGACCATCGATTGACAGCGATCGGGGTGGGCCCCAGGGGCCCGCCCCTGTTGAGCCGTCATTGGGGCCACGCCACGGGGCTAATCCACCACAAATGCCATGCCGGTTTCAAAGCGGGTTTCACAACCAGACGATTACCTCGCACAGTTGCTTCAGCGGCTTTGGGCGATCGCCACAGGAGACACCAGCACCTACATTCTCAAGCGCACGTTGCAAGCCCTCTTAACCTTGCTGTTGGCTTCGGCCCTGTGCTTTGTGATTGTGGATCTGGCTCCCGGCAGCTATTTGGACACGATCGCCCAAAATCCGCAAATCAGCCGCGACACCCTCGCCCTCTACACCAAGCAATTTGGTTTGGATCGCCCCGCCCTTGAGCAATATTTGCGCTGGTTGGGTCAGGTGGTGTCCCAAGGGAACTTCGGCACGAGTTTTGTCTATCAACGATCGGTCACATCCCTGCTGGCGGAACGGATTCCCGCCACTCTCTACATGGCGGTGCTGTCGCTGCTGGCCACCTGGGCGATCGCCCTGCCGCTTGGGATTGTGGCCGCCATTCACCACAACCGCTGGGTTGATCGCGCCTTGCAGGTGATCAGCTACTTGGGGCAAGGCTTCCCCAGCTTCATCACGGCCCTGCTGTTGCTGTTTGTGGCCCAAAATCTCTCGCCCCTGTTGCCCGTGGGGGGCATGACCAGCCTGAATTTCAGTGAACTGTCCCCGATCGAGCAACTCTTAGACATTGGTTGGCATTCCATCTTGCCCACCATTGCCCTCAGCATCACTGGTTTTGCCGGTTTGCAGCGGTTGATGCGCGGTCAGCTTCTGGATGTGTTGCGCCAAGACTATATCCGCACTGCCCGGGCCAAGGGATTGCCCGAAGACCGCGTGATCTATGTCCATGCGCTGCGCAATGCGGTGAACCCGTTGATTACGCTCTTGGGCTTTGAATTTTCCAGCCTGCTGGGCGGTGCGTTCATCACGGAATATTTCTTCAACTGGCCGGGCTTGGGTCGGCTGATTTTGCAGGCGGTTCAAGTCCAAGACTTGTACTTAACGATGGCGAGTTTGATGATGGGTGCAGTGATGTTGATTTTGGGAAATTTGTTGGCGGATTTGTTGCTGAAATTTGTGGATCCACGGATCAATTTGCAATCCATGCAATAGGTTGGCAAACCATTTCCCAAAGCACGAATTGATTGCGGCTAGCTAAAAGCAAAATCAATGGCGGTGGTCTCCGGCCCGCCAGACCAAGGTTGATCGCCCAATCGGGATTTCGATTCAAGCTGTTTGGGCTTGGCGGTCGCTAGGGATTGGGGGGTTGGGCTTTCGAGGGGGCGAAAAAACTGCTGCTGAGAAAATTGCTGCTGAAAGAATTGAGAAATGGCCGTTGCCACCGCTGGCCCCTCCACATCCAGGGGCAACACATGGCCCGATCGATCAAACCATTGCAATTCCACCGGGCCCGCCACCCGATCGCGCACCCACTCCGCCGCCTGGTAAGCAATGGTGCGATCGGCGTGGGAATGGGCCACAAACACCGGACAGGTGATCTGCTCCAGTCCTGCCTTGGCCCGTCGCGACAAGCGCCAGAGCACCCGCCCCGCCCGCGCATTTTCAAACTCATAGCAGGGGGCATAGAACCGGCGATTCAGACGCTTGGGAATTGAAAAATTGAGCCAGCCCAAATATCGCGCCAAGACGGCTCCTCGGAAGGGCAGTTGCAGCGCCGGAGCCGTTACCGCACAGGCATCGAGCAGACCTTCCGCCGCCAGAATCAGGGCGATCGCGCCGCCCATGGAATCGCCATACATGGCCACAAAGTCATATTGCTCCCGGGCCCGGCGCACTTCGTCTCGGGCCGCCGCCAACAGTCGATCGGGCGTGATTTTTGCAATTTCCCGTTCCTGAACGGGGCGATCGCGCCAGCCATGGCCCGGCAGCAAAGGCGCAACCACATCCAACCCCTGCTGGGCGATCGCCCGGGCCACAGGCCCCACCCCGTAGGGCATGGCAGTGAACCCATGGAGACAAATCACCACCCCGCGCGATCGGCCCTTGGTCGTCTCCTTGGCCGTGGTTAACGCAGCCGCTAGCTGAAAAGGAACCGCGTCCGGGTGCAATTGAGCGCGTTCTTGGGCCGACAGGGCCTCGAAACCGGAGAGGTAAGGACGGGCAGACAGGGGGGTGGCCATGGCAGTCACGGGCGATCAACAGCGGTTGAAAAACAGCGGTCAGCCATTGCACCAGCGGCGGGCAAGCCACCTTCAGCAAATTCACTGACTCTGGGTTCAACCTATCCTGTCCCTGCTCCCCGGCTCAAACCCCCACCAACCGCTTTCTGAAGCGCCCCGATCGCCCTCAACCAATCTCCCCCGGGCGATCGGGCAAATCACCCAGAATTCCTCTATTCACGGGCCATGGGACGGCGAGCGGCTAGCCCCCGCAGGCAAATACTCAAGGACAGTTTGGGAAATGGCACAGCTTCCTAGGATTGGGGTCAGCCCAATTTTTCCAGTCCGATTATTGCCGCCTGCCACAAAAACCCGTTGCAAACCCGGTTGTTTGGCTGCCTTGGAGTCCACTGCCCATGGCTTTGGTTGCAACCCGTGAATATTAGTGGTGTTTCGTGAAAATCATCAAATATCGTTGCGAGATTGGGCAATTAGTGACTTTCTATACAGTTTCTAGGGGTTGGTCGCGCAATATGGTTTGAACCTTAAATAACTTCCCATCCAAGAAACAGATTCGAGGCCATTTTTTCTCGAATCCGCAGATCCGTTTATGGGTTTGTTGTGCATAAGGCAACGGCAACGAACAATAACGAACAATTCTGAATACCTTGCTATACCTATGGCTGACTTGTACTCACCTCGATCGGACGCAGACAAATCCTCCCATTCCCACGCCTGGTTAGCCAAGATTGGACGGCTTTCGCCCCCGCCGCGCCCCCATGTGCAACGGGCAAGGCTGAAGTTGTTGGTGGCCTTTGGAATTCCTGTGTTGATGTCGATCGGGGCTGGCCTGTTGGTGGGCTGGTTTGCCGACCCGGCCGCGGCCCAAGGAGCCGCCGAAGCACCCAAAATCGACACGGGCGACACGGCTTGGATGCTGGTTTCCACGGCCTTGGTGCTGTTGATGACTCCGGGGCTAGCGTTTTTCTATGGGGGCTTGGTGCGATCGCGCAATGTGCTCAACACCATGATGATGAGCCTGATTGCGATGGCCGTGGTGGGCGTGACCTGGGTGCTGTGGGGATATAGCCTGAGTTTCGCACCCACGGTGATCAACCCCGGCGGGACACCTGCCTTTGAAGCCAATGCCTTGATTGGCAGCTTGAAATGGTTTGGCTTCCAAGGCGTGGGTCTCGATCCGGATCCGGTGGGCTACGGGGCAACGATCCCTCACCAGGTGTTTGCCCTCTATCAAATGATGTTCGCCATCATTACGGTGGCGCTGGTCTCTGGTTCGATCGCGGAGCGCTTGAGCTTCAAGGCCTATTTCTGGTTTGTGGTGTTGTGGTCAACGTTAATCTATTGCCCTTTGGCGCACTGGGTTTGGGGCAAAGGTTGGCTGGGCAACATGGGGGCCCTGGACTTCGCTGGGGGAACGGTGGTTCACATCAGCTCCGGTGTTTCCGCTCTGGTGGCGGCTTGGATGCTGGGCCCGCGTAAGGATTGGCAAATCAAGGCGATCGTGCCCCACAATGTGCCTTTTGTGCTGTTGGGAACAGGGTTGCTGTGGTTTGGTTGGTTTGGGTTCAATGCCGGCAGCGCCATTGCTGCTAACGGTCTCGCGGCGACGGCATTCACGGCCACCATGGTTTCCACGGCGGCGGCGGGGTTGACTTGGACGGTGGTGGAGTGGCTGTTGGGTCGCAAGCCAACGGCGATCGGGATTGCCAGTGGCTTTGTGGCAGGTTTGGTGGGTATTACGCCAGCTGCGGGTTTTGTTGATCCCCTGTCTGCCATGGCGATCGGGGTGATTACGGCCCTGTGCTGTTTAGGAGCCGTCACCCTGAAGGTGCGGCTGGGATTTGATGATGCTTTGGACACCTTCCCGGTGCATGGTGTGGGTGGCACGGTTGGAGCAATTCTGACGGGGGTGCTTGCCTCAAAGTCCGTGAACTCAGCCATTGACAGCGGGCTGCTGTATGGCGGAACGAAAACCTTCACGGCTGGCGTGGTGGGAGTGCTGGCGGCCTATGCCACGGCTGCGATCGGGACATTTTTGATTCTGAAGGGCCTGTCTTTGGTGATGGATTTGCGGGTGTCTCCAGAGGTGGAAGATCAGGGCTTGGATGTGCCTGAGCATGGCGAAGATGCCTACGGAGAGCCATAGGACGAGTGTTGAGCCAGTTCGACTGGTATCAATGATCAATGGGCGATCGATCAGCGCAGACCAAGGGCCCAACTGACATCAATGATCAATGGGCGATCGATCAGCACCGATCAGCGCAGAATCGATCAGCGCAGACAAGGGGCTTCAGCCCCTTGCCCCCGCGACGAGCTAGTGATGAACGGGGACTGCAAACCCCTTGGCAGATCCCCTCTCAAGTCTTGAGGTTCATTCAGTTATGGCAGCAGGCGGCTGACGAAATTGCCCCAGACCGCTGCCGCTTGGCCGCTGTTGCCATCGGTGGGTTTGCGGGTGTCGTTGCCTAACCAAACCCCAGCCGTTAAGTTGCGGCCAGGCACATAGCCAATAAACCAAAGGTCGGCGCTGTCGTCCGTTGTGCCGGTTTTGCCCACGGCTCCGGGCACATTGGCGGCCGATCGCCCCGTTCCTTGCACCACAACCCCCCGCAGCAGATCCGTCATGGTCTGGGCCACTTGGGGCGAGAGCACCGGTTGGTTAGCACCGGGCTGATCTGCTTGGGCATCGTACATGACGCGGCAGGTTTGTAGGTTTTGCGGGTCGGTGCAATCGCTGGTGTCCAGAACGCGAGTGATCGCCTTAGCGTGGTTAAAGCGGCCATTGTTGGCCACGGCCGCAAAGGCTCCGGTCATTTGCAGCAAGGTGGCTTCGCTTTCCCCCAGCACGAGGCCGGGAGTTTTGCGCAGGGGGCTGGTGACTCCCAAGCGCTGGGCCAAGCCAATCACCTCATCCAGCCCCACCGCTTCGGCCACCCGCAGGGCGATCGGGTTTTCGGACAGGGCCACGCCGCTGACCATGTTCAGGGAACCACTGCCCGATCGACAGCCTCGAAACCGTTGCCCCATCCAATTCACGGGGGCACAACTGTAGGCGGTGTTGGGGCTGATGCCTTTTTCCAGGGCGGCCGCATAGGCAAATAGCTTGAAGGTGGAGCCGGGCTGGCGCAGGCCGTTGGCGGCGCGGTTAAATTGGCTGTCTTCAAAGCTGCGGCCGCCACTCATGGCCAGAATGGCCCCATCGGTGGGGTCGATCGCCACGATCGCCCCTTGACTGACTCCGGCCCGGCCGCCCTGGGCATCAATGAACTGTTGCAGGGCCCGATCGGCCTCGGTCTGGGCTGCTAAGTTCAAGCGGGTTTCAATTAAGAAATTGCCTTCGCGGGCCACGCCGGAACCAAAAAGCTGCTCCAATTCCTCAAAAACGTAGTTGAAAAAGTAGGGCGCACGGGTCGATCGCAAAATTTCCCGCGCTCGGGGACTCACCTCCACACGCGATCGCCGGGCCCGCTTGAACTCCTCCAGGGTGACAGCGCCCTGATCCAACATCCGCTGCAAGACCAGATCTCGCCGTTGCACCGCTGTTTTGTAATTGCGGGCTGGGTTCCAGCGATTGGGGGCCGGCAAAATGCCCACCAACATCGCCGCTTCGCCCAGGTCTAGATCCCGCGCAGATTTTTCAAAATAAAATCGAGCGGCATCCTCAAAGCCGGCCAAGTTGCCACCCAAGAACACTTGGTTCATGTAGGCCAACAGCAGCCGATCTTTGCCATAGAAACTTTCCAGCTTCAGGGCCACAATCGCCTCTTTGATTTTGCGACCGGCGGAATTGTCTGACCCCACATAATCCCGGTAAAGGGTGCGGGCCAGTTGCTGGGAAAGGGTGCTGGCTCCCTGTTGCAATTCCCCTTCCCGCGCGTTCACCACCAAGGCCCGCAAAATCCCGATCGGGTCAACGCCAAAGTGCCAGTAGTAGCGTGCATCCTCCGAAGCCAGCAATGCTTTTTTGAGGTAGGGCGAAAATTCTCCCAGGTTCTTGGCTTCCTGGTGGGCCCGCCGCTCGATCGCCTGGAGCGGTTGCCCATCCCCCGCCACCACAATCACCGGGCCGCGCTGGGCCTGGGGCAGGGGCAAAATCTGAATGCCCTGCCATTGCCACATCACCGCCAAACTCACCAGCCCGATCGCCCCGGCTAACCCCGACAGGCCATAGCGCAGGACTTGCACCAGCGGCGTTGGCGGATCCACATATTGCAGCCGCACCGAGTCCGCCAGCTCCGGCGGCCCCAACACGACCATTTCCCGGTGGCGCAAAATTTGCCCATTGATCCGTTTTTTGCCGCTGAATGTGCCGTTGGTGGAATCGCGGTCTTCAATGGCAAAGGTGCTACCCAAAAAACTGGGAACCCGCCGCAAGCCTGCGTGGGTGGTGCTGACCACGGGGCTGTTGAGGGGGATGTCGTTGGCCTTGCTCGATCGCCCCAAAAGGTAATAGTCCCCCAACAGGGGATAGTCTCGGGGGGCGCTGCCCGCCTCATAGATCACGATGCGGGGCGGGTTGGCATTAGCCGCCAATTTCAGCCGGGCCAATTGCACCCGCGAAAGCTGGGTCACCGTTTGGCGCAGGCGGCCCAGGATGGTTTTGGCGGGTTGAGGCGGAGGCGGCGTAGGATTTGGGCCCATAGGGCGATCGGGATCAAAACGACAGAATGGCCATCATTATTTCAACACGATCCTAGGAAAGCGCGTAGCGATCGCCGGCCACTGTTCACCCATCCTCGGGTCGATCGAGATCATTCCCAGCACCAACGTCCCAACACCCGATCCCAAACGCCAGATCCCAAACGCCAGATCCCAAACATTTCGGAAACTCTCAAAAACTTCCAGAGTTTTCAGAACATTCGGAATTTTCAGCTTTTCGAGAAATTCAAGGGTTTCTAGAGTTGCCGAAATCTTGTCAAGAGAACTTGAGAAACGCAAGGATTTGAAACGAATTCGAGAAAAATTGTTGAGAAACATCGACAACTATGGACGCTCCGATTTAGCCCCCCTTAGGCTGGGGAGATAGTGTTCAATCTGGCAATCCGCAGGCCATCGAATCGAACCATGAACCCACAACGCTATCAGTTTCGCTGCACCCTGACCTTTGGGGACATCTACGGCCAGATCATGGCTTGGTTGATCGTGATTTTCCTGAGCCTGGCCAGCGCGCTCGCCCTGTTGGGAGCCAGCAAGCCCCTGTATGCCCTGTCCATGGTTGGGTTGATTTTGGTGCTATCCTTGCCTTTCCTGTTGTTCGCCTTTGTCACCACCCTGCTGAACCACATTGAATTTGTAGCGGTGGACGCGGCGGCGGACTTGGCCACTGGTGGCGGCTACGAACCCACCCAACCGGCCCAGGCTCTTTAGGACAATTGGGGGGCCTGCCCATGAATGAGCCGCTAAACGAGTTAATTCACGATGTTCTGATCGTGGGGGGCGGGCTGGCCGGCTGTCGGGCAGCCCTGGAAATTGCCCGCCAAAATCCCAAACTCAGCATCGGATTGGTGGCCAAAACCCACCCGATTCGATCGCACTCGGTGGCCGCCCAAGGGGGAATGGCCGCCGTGTTGAACAACGTGGATCCCGAAGACACCTGGCAAGCCCACGCCTTCGATACGGTAAAGGGATCCGACTACCTCGCGGATCAAGACGCGGTGGCCATCCTCACCCAAGAAGCCCCGGAAGTGGTGGTGGACTTGGAACGTTTGGGGGTGTTGTTCTCGCGCCTGGAAGATGGGCGCGTTGCCCAGCGGGCCTTCGGGGGCCATTCCCATCGGCGCACTTGCTACGCGGCCGACAAAACGGGCCATGCCATCTTGCATGAGCTGGTAATGAATCTGAAGCGAATGGGGGTCACGCTCTACGAAGAGTGGTATGTGATGCGCCTGATCGTGGAAGAGGGCGAGGCCAAGGGCCTGGTGATGTTTAATCTGCGGGATTCCCAGCCAGTGCTGGCCCGGGCCCGGGCTGTGATGTTGGCCACGGGGGGCTATGGCCGCGCTTTTAACACCACCTCTAACGATTACGCCTCCACAGGAGACGGGCTGGCCATGGCGGCCCGGGCGGGCATTCCCCTTGAGGATATGGAGTTTGTGCAGTTTCACCCCACGGGGCTTTATCCGGTGGGGGTGTTGGTGTCGGAGGCGGTGCGGGGTGAGGGGGCTTACCTGCGCAATGCGGCGGGCGATCGATTCATGGCGGACTATGCCCCCAGCCGCATGGAGTTGGCTCCTCGGGATATCACTTCCCGGGCGATCGTTAAGGAACTGCTAGCGGGGCGAGGCATTCATCTCGATGGCAGCGCGGGCGGCCCCTTTGTGCATCTGGACTTGCGACATTTGGGCGAAGCAACAATCATGAGCCGCGTTCCCTTTTGTTGGGAAGAGGCCCATCGCCTGCTGGGGGTGAATGCGGTGGAGGAACCGATTCCGGTGCGCCCAACGATTCATTACTCCATGGGCGGCATTCCCACCGATCTGAATGGGCGGGTTCGCAGCAGTAGCATCGGGTTTGTGGAAGCTTGTTTTGCGGCGGGCGAGGCGGCCTGTGTGTCGGTGCATGGGGCCAATCGCCTGGGCAGTAATTCCCTATTGGAATGCATTGTGTTTGGCCGGCGCACGGGCCGGGCGATCGCCCAATATTTAGACAGCGGGCGCAAGTTGCCATCCTTGGACGGATCGCGCTACCTGGCGGAAGCCCGGGCCCAACTCCAGGCGCTGTTGGGGCATTCAGGGCCAGAGCGGATCGCCCAAGTGCGCCAAGATTTCCAAGACACGATGACCCAATATTGTGGGGTGTTTCGGACAGCGGACTTGATGCAAACGGGGCTGGAAAAGCTACGGGAAATTGCCCAGCGCATCGAAAATACGAGGCTGGACGATCGGGGAACCTGTTGGAATACGGAACTGATTGAGGCGCTGGAGCTGCGATCGCTCTTTACGGTGGGGCAAACTATTTTGACCGCTGCTGAACGTCGCCAAGAAAGTCGTGGGGCCCACTGCCGTGAGGACTACCCCGATCGCAATGATCAAGACTATCTCAAACATACGCTGGCCTATTGGTCGCCCTCGGGCATTGACTTGCAATATATGCCGGTGACCTTAGGCCTGTTTGAACCCCAGGCTCGTCAGTATTAATCTCCCAATTCATCTCCTAGCTCAACCCCTGCTGGGTTCAGCGGCCTTGAAATCATCTGGTTTTGGGTTGAAATTCGCCCCTAGGATTTACATTTGGCTCCTAGGTTGAGGGGAATTTGAATCAAAAACTCAGTTCCTTCACCCACCTGCGAAAAGCATTCCAGTCTGCCCTGGTGTTTTTCCACAACAATTTGGTAACTGATGGACATGCCCATCCCGGTTCCTTTCCCGATCGGCTTGGTGGTGAAAAAGGGGTCAAAAATGCGCCGTTGGATGTCTAGGGGAATGCCGGGGCCATTATCAGCAATGCCTACCACTAGCCATTTAGATCGAGTGCTGGGTTTGCCATCACTCAGCGAAGATCCGGTGGGATTGGTGGAGGGCAGTTCTACTTCTTGAATTCGAGTCCGAATCCGAATCCACTGACGCTGGACTTGCAAGTCTTGATAATCGCGGTTAGCGGTGGCTTCCTCAAGGGCATCAATGGCATTGCTCAGAATGTTCATGATCACTTGATTGAATTGGCCGGGATAGCACTCGATCGGGGGCAGGTTTCCATATTCGCGAAGGATATCGATCGCGGGGCGATTAGCCTTGGCTTTTAAACGGTGCTTAAGGATTGTGATTGTGCTGTCAATGCCTTCGTGCAAATCTACGGCCTTTAATTCTGCTTCATCCAACCGTGAAAAATTGCGCAGTGATAACACAATCTCTCGAATGCGATCGCTCCCCACTTTCATGGAAGCCAAAATTTTCGTCAAATCTTCCTCTAAAAAATCTAGCTCGATCGCCTCTTGTTCCTCCTGAATTTCTGCAACTGGCTCGGGATAGTACTTCGCGTATAACTGCAATAGTCTCAACAAATCCTGAGCGTAGGTACGTACATGCTCCAGATTGCCGTAGATAAAATTCACCGGGTTATTAATTTCATGGGCAATCCCCGCCACTAATTGACCCAAACTGGACATTTTTTCGGACTGCACCAGTTGCAATTGGGTTCTTTGTAATTCACTCAGAGTGCGTTCCAGTCGATCGCGGGCTTCTGTCATGGCGGCCATTTGGGACAGGCTCGTCCAACAGGCGATCGCCACCCCCAAAAACGCCACCGTAATTAACACAATGCTGAACACGGCTCCGTGGCTGCCGAAGGAAAATCGATCCAACCCAGCCCGCGCGAACCAACCAATGCTGACCGCGCCACAAAGCAGCAGAATCAGCACCGTGACCTGAAACACCACCCAATCGCGTTGAATGTTGATGGGCCTTGGGCGGTAGCGGTGACTCCACCAGGCCGGCTGACAGAGGGCGATCGGGCAATTTCCCACCCCCTGGGCCGCCACGCCGACCGCCATGGGCAACAGCAAGCCAATTAGCCAATCTTGCCAGCCCCAAGCCAAGCCACCCACCACAAACACGATCGCCTCCATGACCAAAAACAGCAGCGACCATCGGGGCCAGCGCACTTCCGGGCGCTTCCGTTGCAGCCACAGCCCCAAATGGATGCCCATCATGGCGCTGAGGTAACCTGTTCCGGTAACCATCACCACCCGCGACACATTGCCCCAAGCCAAACAGAGCAAACTCACCCCCAAGGTGAACAACAGGCCCGGCTCCAAAACTCCGCGCGGCGAAACCACCGAAAACAGGGCCGGGAGATGGCGGTCTTGGGCTAACTGGTAAAGCACCCGGGGGCAGTTGGAAACGGCCGTGGCGGAACTGAGCAGGCAACCGGAAGCAATCAAAAACGTCACCAGCCCAGGCGTGAGGCTGCCCCAAAACGGCCCTGCCGTCGCCATTAGGTGCAAATAGGCGCTGTCACCTAGCCGGGGAGAAATGGCCAACCGCGCCAACAACCACGACCCCAGGACATAAACAATGGGTAGCGCGATCGCAGCGGCCACCAAGCAATCCAGAGTGCGGCGGGGTTTGCGACTGTCAGCCACAAAAGAGGAAGCCGTTTCACAGCCATAGACCGCATAAATGGCCACAAAAAACCACTTGGCCCAATCTGTGAAATCCAAGTTGAAAGGAATCGGTGCAAACAGCCCTGGACTTTGAGGCGAAAAGCTCAACCAACTAAAGCCTTGAAGGCAAAAAACTAATAAGCAGCTAATAGCGGGAATGACAAAAAAGGCATGTAAAATTCCGACGGTTCGGGAGTTGCTGAAGGTGACAATATAAGGCAGCAGGGTGAATAAAATCCGGAAGGCGGTGACTGGACAATCCACCCCCAGCGGTTCCAAGCTGACCTGAATTAGGTCGGTCAAAATGATGGCATTCATGGGCGGAACCGAGACCCAACCCAACCAATAGCCGATCGCGCTGTAACGGGCTAAAAATGGGAACTTATGGAGTAACTGAGTGGCATAGTTTGGCGTTCCGCCCGATCGATCTTGGTCATGAACTCCGAGTTGCCTGACTTGCAAATTCAGCAAAGTACCAATCACGGCTCCCGGAATCCAAACCCACAGGGAGCCAATCCCCAAGGCCGCATTCATTGCCGGTGCGGTTCCCAGCCAAAGCAACAAACCGCTGAAACCAAAACCCCAAGTTTCAATGGAACCCAAAGTGCGGGGCAATTTAAATGCAAACCGGGAGGACTGAGACATGGATCACAAAAATTCCGTAGACACTGAAAGTTTCTGCAATGGCAAAAACTGGCAAAAGTGAATAAAAGGCGATTTTTGATTGCCTGAATCAGGAATCAGTTGCGGACTGATGTGAGTCGTTCAACATCCTGTTAATAGTGATTAAAAAATTAAAAGTGGCTAAAAAATTGTGACTATGGTAACCAAAAAGGTTTATCCAACAGTTCATAAAATAATTTAACTACTCCTTAGTTTAACGCTAATAGATGAGTTACTGACAATCAAAGTTCAAGCAAAGCTCCAAAATCAAGCCTTAAGTTGATTGAAATCCTCAATCTTCAAGAGCTTGCTTTGAGTTTCCGTATTTTTTGAGGCCTGCTTGGTGGTAAAACGCACCAAAATCAAAAAAACGGGATTCAAAATGGAGTATTAGCTGAAAAACTGATTAATGGTTCAGTGATGGTAATGAATAGGTACAAGGACACTAGAGATCAATATAGAAGAAAAATGAGGATGAGTATCAAAATCATAAATTCCCTGGGTTGGTGTTTTGGGGCCAATCACAATCGACAAGGGCTAAATTGTTTTAGGTGTGAACATGATTGAAAGTTGTTTTGGGAGGTGGTTAATGAACTGAATATGATCTTAAGATTAATCAAGACTTATTTTGATTGATGCTTAAATTCATTGATATCTTTAGACTTGTCATCAAAACAAAGATCAACCAAAGAAATAGTTAAATGAGTGCCTTAACTTGACCCATCAAGGAAGATAATCGACCTAAAACCTTGCAATCAGTCGAAAATCAATCACTAATTCGTGATTTGGGTTGAATATTCTTAAAAATCTCTGGATTTATCGGATTTTTGATAGATCTTTGAAAATTCCTATGGATCAATTATCTTGAAAACTCAGTAGCCTTGACTGGGTAATGTCAAAACGATTGTCTGATCGAGTCCATGAGGAAACAAATATTGAGTATCAACCTGCTGGAGCGAGCTGTGCGGCTGAGATGTTGAAACTTTGATATGAGAAATAGAGCTGTGAAATTAGTTAATGGTGAAATAGGGTATTCAAAATCTGATCGGTCTGACCTTGTTTTGGGTATTTTTAAGTCAAGTTAACGTAGCGAGTGAATGGTGTTTGAGCCACGACCAATTGTGTTGGCTAGGCTGTGAGAAAAATAGGCATGGAAAACCAAAAGGTTGCCGTGAAATTACTGGGTTATGGGGAGATGGTGAATGCTGAATGAGCAAACCCCAAATACTGAGGTTCGGGCCGAGGGGCGCACAGAAGCAGGCGCGGAGGCACAACCGGTGACAGCAGGGCCGATCGACAATGGGACGGTCACGATCGTGTACAGCGATGAGTTTTTGCTGCATGACACGGGCTGGGGCCACCCGGAACGGCCTGATCGCCTGAGGGCAATTGTGGCGGCCTTGCAAACGGCTCCCTTTGCCGATCGGCTCCGTTGGCACAGTCCCCAGTTAGTGCCCGCCAGCGATGCCCCGATCGACCCGCTCACCCAAGCCCTGCGCCGGGCCCACGAACCGGACTATATCAATCACGTGCGATTGCTGGCCAATCGGGGGGGTGGGCAACTGGAGGTTGACACGCCCATTTCTGCCCGGAGCTACGAGGTGGCTCGCTTGGCTGTGCAGGCTTGGTTGGATGGCATGGACGAGGCGATCGCAACGGGACAACCCGTGTTTGTGGCGGCGCGACCACCGGGCCACCATGCCCTGCGCCATCGGGGGATGGGGTTTTGCTTGTTCGCGAATGCGGCGATCGCGGCCTTGACGGCCCTGGAGGCGGGCCAGGCACAGCGAGTGGCGATCGTGGATTGGGATGTGCATCACGGCAACGGCACTGAGGCGATCGTGCGGGATCATCCCCAAATTGCCTACTGTTCCATTCACCAATCACCGGCCTATCCGGGCACGGGTCGCCCCGGAGTTGCCGATCAAGATCATCAACTGTTGAATTTGCCCGTGCCTCCGGGAGCCGACGGCAGCACCTATCAGGCCTTGGTTGAGGCGCAATTGTTGCCGTTCTTGCGGAACTTTGATCCCGATTTGTTGATCATTAGCGCGGGGTACGATGCCAATCGAGACGATCCGTTGGCGCAAATTCATCTCCAACCGGAGGATTATGGATGGCTGACGCGATCGCTCCTGGGCATTAGCCGCCGAATGGTGCTGGGGTTGGAGGGTGGCTACGATCTCAACAGTCTGGCGCGATCGGTCTATGAAACGATCCTGGCCTGTCTCTCGTCCTAACGAACAGCCAAGCGCTAGGATATGGCGTAGGGATGCTTGGCCACCCGGAGCGCTGAAAGCTAACCCCGTAGCCTAGAATGGGGGAAGCAGTCGAGCAATCTTGACCCGCTTGCTCGATCGTCAGCCGACAACTCAAGCAAATTGCCATCATGGCCAGCATGGAAGTTGGATTGGGGATCGACTGGGCCAAATTCCCCCGATCCTGTGGTTGTCATTAGCGCTGAATGGTTGCTTGGCAGCGCCAGTGAAGCCACTGCCCCCCAATCAAACTTTGAAACTGCAACTCCACTCAATTGCAGGGGCCAGTTCACCACCTTAGAAGAGGCAAGCTATGCTACACCGCAAGATTTATCAGCTCTGCTGTGACGGACAGGAAGTGTGCATATTCCTGCGCGATCAGCAGCGCTGGATCGAGCGCGCACAAATCCTTGACATTGAAGGCGACCTCGTGACCCTGCGCTACGAAACCGAAGAGGACGACGAAACCTGTGCTTGGGAAGAAATGGTGCGCCTCGAAAGTATCGGTTCGGTGACGCGCAAGCTTGCTTCGGTGTCTCGGCGCAGTGTCTTAGATCTGCCCGTAGCGGAAGAATGCCCGGAAGCGGAGCAAATTCGCAATCACTCGGATAAGAAGGACGCGGACAAGTAGCAGGGCGAGGAGGGAATTTTCTGGGAATTTTCCCGGTTTTTCTGTCCACAGCTAGCCCTAGTAGCATGGCTGCCTTAATTCACTGGGTTAAATGACATGGCTGTTACCGTCACCTGATCGTTAAGCAGCAAGGGGCTTAAGCCCCTTGTTATCACGACTGGCTCCGCAACTTTGACCCAATATTTTAAGGATGTCGCGCTACTAGCAATGGGGTTCGATTCCGGTAATTGAATCCAGCCCAATCAAGCTGAGTATCAAGCTGAATAACGAAATGGGAACGGCTGCTAACCAGTCGTTCCCATTTTTTGGGCCTCATTTTTTGGGCCTCTCAATTGGTCAGCAAATGGGGGACTAGTGGACCAGGCAGGTTTCAGCCGGTGTCTTTGAATGCTGATTTCTGAATGCTGGTTTCTGAGTGCTGGTTTCTGGTCTGCTCAGTTTCCGGGTCGTGCGGTCAAAAAGACTCTAAGCAAAGGCCATCAGCGTAAGTGCTAGTTGGGAGCAGCGCTGGTTGCAGCATTGGGAAACAGTCGATCGCGCCCTTGGTCGATCAGGGTTTGGATGATGGTGCTTTGGCGGGTTTGCTCGAAGACGCGCCGCAGAATGGTGCTCAGGCGATCGGGACTGAGCCAGTTTTCGCCCTCCGGTTGGCCGGCCCATTCCGCTTCCACATGGGCTTGGAACAGTTCCACCAGGCTCAGACCCGCCACTCGGGTCAGGTAGGCCGCACTGAGACCCTGAATTGCGCCGCCGGCCAGGTAGGTGAGGGCGCTGGTTTTGAGGGCGGTGGCGATCGCCTGGCTGCCCAGTTCTACCAACCCGAGCTTGAGCATGACTTCCCCGAGGGTTTGGGCGATCGCCTGGGCCCGATCGAGGGAAAACCGTTGCTGATAGATCTGGCCCAAGTCCATCACCAATTGACCATTAATCGCCGCCGTAGCCAGCAAGTCCAGGCCGGGCAACGGATTGGCAAAGGCCGTGGCAGCAGCAATCCATTGACTTTGCTCGATCGCTCCGATGGCGCGATCGCGTCGATCGGCTTTGAGGGTGGTTTGCCACTGCTGCGTCATTTGCTGAGTTCGCCGCAGGGTGGTGCGCCACCGCCAGCGATCTCCCTCTGCCATGAGCGTGTTTTGCAAGCCGGTGACCAAGGCTCCCAAGTCTGGCTCCGGCTGCTCCAAGAATTCTCGCACCGTGCCATCGGCCGCATGTTTCCGGACTTTGATCGCGGCTGGCGCGGCGGCGGTGGGGATGATGGCCGTGGGGGCTAGTTGCCCATGGAGCCGATGTTGAATCGTGGTTAACACGGTGTCGCGATCGGCGGGCAGGTAGCGATCGGCCTTGTTGAAGACCACGATCGGGGCCTGCTCGCGGGCCAACAGCCATTCCAAAATTTCGTATTCCGTTTCGGTGATGTCGCCCGCTGTCACAAACAGGGCCCGATCGGCCTGGAGGGCCAAGTCCAGCGTGATCGGATCTTGGGTTTCGCCCCCCACAAACAGGCTGGGTAGTTCTCGGTAGTCGATCGCCGGGGCCGCCGCGCCCAAGCTGTTGGCCAATGCCGATTTGCCAACGGCGGGGCCCCCCAGAATCGCCAGGGCCAGGCGCGATCGATCTAAATCTTGGGTCAGGCGATCGAGTTGGGCTTGCCAATCTTGAGCTGCAAAAGTGGGTAGTTCTGCCGCCACTAAATTCAGTAGGCCTTGGGCCCGCGCGATCGCCCGTTCCACAGCAGCTCGATCAAGGATGCTCGGCTCCGTCACCGGGGCCACCGGGAGCGATCGTCGTCGCGTTAACCACAGGCCCGCGCCCACGGCCACGGCTCCGGCCGGCAGCCAACTGCCCAGCCCATGGAGCGCTTGGTTCAGCACCTCCAGCGCCAACCACACCCCGGCAACCCCCGCACCCAGCAGCCAAAGGGGTTTATCAGTCAGGGATTTGGAGAGGGGCAGCGCCATGAATCTGGCTCCTTTGAAGAAGTAGGCAAGGGGGGAAGGACGGCGGCCATGGCGATCGCGCGGCGGCCGTGCAACCGAATTTTAGCGGACGAGTTTTCCGGTCGTTGCGATCAATTAAGAATCTCTACGTTTCGGGCGCGTTGGGGCCGATCGGGTCGGTGGGTGGGTTCCGGGAGCGGGCCGCTGGGCCGATCGGGCCACCACCACCACCGCTGCCACCGTCCAGCCGCCCGCCCGTAGGCTGTTGCTGGCCGCTTGAACCGTGGCCCCGGAGGTGTAGATATCATCCAGCAAAATCACTGATCGGGGGCGTTGTTGCCCCAAACCCGGCCCCAAGGCAAAGGCCCCCTGCACATTGGCTGCCCGATCGCCCTGGCCTAAGCCAAATTGCGCTTGGGTATCCCGAATCCGTTGCAGGCCATTGGGGATCAGACGATAGCCTGTTACATCACAAAAGTGCTTGGCCAACAATTCCGCCTGATTAAAGCCGCGTTTTTGCAGTCGAGCTTCATGGAGCGGAATCGGGATCACCCAAGGGGCCGCTCGATCGAGCTGTTGCCAAGGGGTTGCCATTGCCCGCTCGGTTCCTGGTTCCAACCACAGACGACCCAAACCCTGGCCCAAGGTTGCGGCCAGCTTGGGATGACCTTCGTATTTCAGGGCCGCGATCGCCCGTTTCAGGGAGCCGTCATAAAGCCCCCAAGCCAGGAACAGGGGAGCCGACGAAACAAGGGCAGAGGGCAAGCGGCCCCACCGTTGCTCAAGGGGCAGTTGACTGGCGAGCAGGCGACGATCGCAGGCGAGGCAGAGGCCTTGATGCTTAGCCGGGCGATCGCATAGCTCACAGGATCGCTGCCAAACCAAATCTGACAGGGCTTCAATTGATCGGCTCACCCAAGACTTCGCCACAGGCCACCCCAAACGTTACCCTTGAAATCGGTTTTGAAATCAGTTAATGAATCCATCATCTCGCATAAACATGAAAAGCGTTAATTTCATGACGATCCCAGCCCTTGAATCGATAGCCATCCCGTAGCGATTTCGATCGTTTTCCAGAGCGCCGGATGGCCGTGATATGGTTTGGGCAACTTTTTCGATGGGTTCGATCGCTTGGCTTGGGTTCTGCCCTCGAGCAAGATGCTCTCAAGATGTGCTCAACATCCGGGGCGACGGAATTCGGGGCGGCAAAATTGAAGACAATTCAAGACGATCGAGCAGGGCCACAACAACCAGCCCAGCCCAAGCACAGTAGACAAACGCATTGCACGAAGGGGTTTTGATGGTGACGAGTTCCAGTGCAACCCAGGGCAAAACCCACTGGGCGATCGCGATCGGGATTGGTCAATATCCTCTGTTGCCGCCGCTGCCCGAAGCGGAGACCCGTGTGGTCACCGTGGCCCAGGCTTGGCAGAGCCAAACGAGCGGCTCGGCGGGAACCCAATATCGAACCGTGATCTTGAGCGATCGCTCCTTGCCCCTGCTCGATCGCCCCACCTATCCCAATCGCGAAAATCTGGAATATTGGCTGGATTTTGCTGCCACGGAATTGGTGAACCCCGGTGATACCCTTTGGTGTTTTTTCAGTGGCTATGGGGTGAGCCATCGCGATCGGGATTATTTGCTACCCATCGAAGCCAGCCTTGATCGGACGGCAACGGCGGGGATTCCCCTGCGGCGAGTTTGTGAATATTTGAAATTGGCCAGCGATCGGGTTGGCCCTGGTGGGCAAGTGCTGCTGGTTTTGGACTTGAGCCGGCCACCCACCGAAAACCTGGCTCCGGTGGGCGGTGAAATTCCCCTCTTGGCCCAAGAAATGGGGTTGTCGATTTTGTTGGCAGAGCCGGGGGCGGGTCGCCAAAGCAGCGGCCTGTTGGCTCCGGCCCTGGCGGCGGCCCTGGGCCAATCCCAGGGGATGAATCTCTATGCCCTTTCGCGGTTTTTGCGGGAAACGACCCGCGCCTTAGCCCAGGAGCAGGGCCAGGTTGCGCCCCAGGTGCAGGTGTTTGCCCATCCCCACGAGCGGCTTTACGAAACGGTGGTGGGGCGGATGGTGCCAGAGCCGCCGCTCCCGATCGAGTCCTTTGTGGTGTTTCCGGCCAGTGCGCCGGCCTTGGCTGTGGAACCCCCGATCGCCCCCTTGGGAAATGGGTTGCCCAGTGATTCACCGCTTGATCCCCAGCCCGATTACCCAGCCAATCCACCCAACTCACAGCCCAACTCACAGCCCAATTCGCAACCTCATTCACAGCCCGACCAACCGCCAGAACTGGGCGTGTTTGGGTCAGACCAGGTGCAAAGTCCGGCTTTGGATGATGAGGCGCTCGATCGATTCGCGTCCGCCGCCAATTTGCCCGATGCTTGGGCCACGGAACCCAGTGCCTTTGAGGCGCTGTTTGCCAATGATTGGGTTCCAACGGCAGAGGCACAACCGGGACTGGCCACGCCGAATCCCTTCACATCGGCTGTGGGCGATCGCCCGGCGGAGTCGGCCAACTTGCGGCCCCCAAGTGCGATCGCGCCCGTGCTCCCGATCGAGACGACGCATTCCAACAGTTCCCCACCGCCCAACGCCCTGCCGCCGGAACCGATTCCCGAGTCCCAGCGCGATTTGGCCCTGGTGGGCCCGCTCACGGCTGGTCTCAGCGCCAGTGATTTGGCCTTTGCGCGCCAGTTGGTGACTTGGTTAGGAATTTTAGGAATTGTGCTGTTGGCGGCCGTGGTGGCCCGCAACTATGCGGCCCTGTTTGGAGCCAGCATCACGGCCCCAACGCCCAGCCCGGCCGCCCCTTTTGGAGTGAATATACCCCCCGCTACCC